>JBAWVU010000487.1:0-1953 GCA_037147135.1 Chloroflexota bacterium | reverse complement strand
CCGGGGTTCCGCAGCTACACGCCCCGCAAGGCATGCGGACAGCCCCAGCTGAGCACGAAACGGGTTGTCGGATGGGTCTCCGGAGCCGCGCTGCATAGATACACGGCTGCGCGTGTAATACGTGGACGTGATAGATAGGGTCTGGTACGCTGTACAGGATGTACCTGCGGACGACCCGGCGACGCAACGGCGACGGAACCGAGGTGCGGTACCTGTCCCTCGCCCACAACGAGTGGGATCCGGTGGCGGGCCGCTCGAAGGTCCGGATCCTCTTCAACTTCGGACGCGATGACGGGCTCGACCCCGCTGCGATCCGGCGGCTGGTCGGCTCGCTGTCCCGGGCGCTGCCACCCGGCGAGGCGCTCGCGGCGGCGGCGCCCGAGTTGCGCTTTCTCGAGTCACGCCCCCTCGGTGGCGCCTGGCTCCTCGACGGCCTCTGGGCGAGGCTCGGGCTCGGTGAGATCCTCGCTCGCCTCCTGCGCGGACGGCGCCTTGACCCTGCGGCCGAGCGGGCCCTGTTCGCGATGGTCGCGAACCGGGCCCTTGCCCCCTCGTCCAAGTTGTCCTGTGCTGCCTGGGTGAGCGAGCGGGTGACCATCGCGGGCCTCGCCGAGCTCTCCGACGATGCCTGCTACCGGGCGATGGACTGGCTTCTCGAGATCGAGCCCGCACTCGCCGAGCAGGTGTACTGGTCGGTCGCGAACCTGCTCAACCTCGAGGTCGACCTGCTCTTCTTCGACACGACGAGCACGTACTTCGAGACCGATCAGGCGGACCCGCCCTCCGAGGGTGCACCGGCGGGCTTCCGCGCCTACAGCGGCCACTCCAAGGACCACCGGCCGGACCTGCCCCAGGTCGTCATCGGCCTCGCGGTGACCCGCACCGGAATCCCGATCCGGGTCTGGACGTTCCCCGGCAACACGGCGGACATGGCCCTGATCCGAGGGGTCAAGGACGACCTCCTCGCCTGGAAGCTCGGACGGGTCGTCTGGGTCACGGACCGGGGCTTCGCCTCCGCCGAGAACCGCCGCTACCTCCAGCGTGCGGGCGGCCACTACATCACCGGCGAGAAGCTCCGGGGCGAGAGCGCCGAGGCGAAGGCCGCCCTCGCGCGCGCTGGCCGCTACCAGGTCGTCGCCGGCAACCTCGAGGTCAAGGAGGTCGTGCTCGACGAGGGGGTCATGCGCGACCGCTTCATCGTCTGCCGCAACCCCGATGAGGCCGTCCGGGATGCCGCCATTCGCGACCGCCTCGTCGGGCAGCTCGAGGCAGCCATCGCGGAGAGCGACGCGCTCGACCCCGCGGCGCGGGCGAAGCTCGCCTGCGACCTGCGCGGGAAGCCGACCAACCGGCGCTTCCTCCGAACCACCGGGGCGGGCCTCCTTCGGATCGACCGGGCTGCGGTCGCGGCCGACGCGAAGCTCGACGGCAAGTTCCTCCTGCGCACGAGCGACCCGACCCTCTCGGCGGCGGACGTCGCCACCGGGTACAAGCAGCTCCTCGAGGTCGAGCGGGGCTGGCGGGACATGAAGACGACGCTCGACCTGCGCCCCGTCTATCACCGCAAGGAACAGCGCATCCGCGCCCACGTCCTGCTCTGCTGGCTCGCCCTGCTGCTCATCCGGCTCGCCGAGCAGGCCACCGGCGAGACCTGGCGCAACCTGCGCGCCGAGATGGACAAGCTCCACCTCGGTCGCTTCGGCGGTCCTGCCGGCGAGGTCTCCCAGAGGACCGAGATCACAACGCGCCAGACGGCCATCTTGCGGGCCGCCGAGGTCGCCGAGCCGCCCCGCTACGTCCGGGTGGCCACACCGCAGGCTGCACCGGCCACCGTCACCGGCTGATCTGTCATACCCATCCCCCCGCACGCGTCGAACGTGTCATAGGTACACGTTCACGCTCCAGCTGCGGAACCCCGGTGTTACCTCGTCGGGCACGGACGAGGGGGATAGC
>JBAWVU010000486.1:0-1954 GCA_037147135.1 Chloroflexota bacterium | reverse complement strand
GCTCACGGTCGATCCGACCGTCGCCGTCGGCGATGTCCGCGTCGCAGCCACGTACTCGACCGCCGGGTCGCGGCGCGACGCCGCCGCGCGTCTCCCCGAGGCCGCCGGCCCGCGCCGGTCGTCGGGTTCGGCGCGGCGCGATCACTCCGGCGGTGGCGAACCCACGCTCGTGCTCCCGACACCGGCGACCCCCGCGGCGCTCGCGACCCTCGTCGTGCGGGAGCCGAGCGGGCGCGTCCGGCACGTGCGGCTCGACGG
Organism: Chloroflexota bacterium; assembly: GCA_037147135.1. GTDB lineage: Bacteria > Chloroflexota > Limnocylindria > Limnocylindrales > CSP1-4 > CAIYQJ01. The sequence goes on along the minus strand of JBAWVU010000486.1, from coordinate 1,696 downwards.
CGGCCCGGTCGTGATCGGGCGGGATGCCGCGTGCGACGTGGTGCTCGACGACCGCCGGGCATCGCGCAGGCACGTGCGGATCCAGGCTCGGGGCGGATACCTCGTCCTTTCGGATCTCGGGAGCACGAACGGCACGTACATCCGGTCGGAGCGGATCTCCGAGGTGGCGCTCGGGCTGGGGGACTCGGTCGCGATCGGGGATTCGACGCTGCAGCTCGTGCCCTTCACGGCGGACGGCATCCCCGGTGACCCGGGATCGTCGGGGGCCGGCGACCCGTCGGGGTCGGCGTGATGGACCCGTTCCTCGTCGCGCTCTGGGTCGTGAGGCTCTCGCTCCTCGCGCTCCTGTGGATCTTCCTCTTCGCGGTCGCGCGCGTGCTCCTGCGCGACGTGCGCCGCGCCGCCGCCGAACCCGGGGTGGAGCTCGGCCGGCTCGTCGTCGTCGCGTCGCCCGACGCGGAGCCCCCGGTCGGCGCGGCGTTCGCCGTCGATGCCGTGACCACCATCGGGCGCGACCTGTCGAGCACCGTCGTCGTCGGGGACGCGTTCGCGTCCGCAGAGCACGCGGTCGTCACGTATCGCGGCCGCGCGTGGTTCATCGAGGACCGCGGCAGCACGAACGGTACCTACGTCAACGGGAGCCTCGTCGACGGCGTGGTACCGCTCGCGGTCGGCGACGAGATCCAGGTGGGTCGCGTGAGCCTCCGCCTGGAACGCGGGCGCCGGTGACCGCGGCGGCCGCCGTCTCGCGGCGCGGCTTCGGGCCCATCCGACCGAGGTTCCGCAGGCGCGAGCTCATCCTCCTGTTCATCGTCGCCGGCGCGCTCGTGGCGGGAGGCCTGTCCCTGGGGATGGGCCGGACCGGCGAGGTCCGGATCTCCGGCGCCACGCATCTCGCCGCCTACGTCGGAGCGCTCCTCGCCGTCCACGTGGCGCAATCGCTCGCGGGACGGCGAAGCGACCAGGTGCTGCTGCCGACCGTCGGGCTGCTCGGCGGGATCGGGCTCCTCCTCATGATCCGGCTCCCGCAGACGCTCGTCGTCCAGACGCTCGGCGGGTTGACGCTCAGGCTCGCCGACCTTCAGCTCCTCTGGCTGTGCATCGCGCTCGCGATCATCGGGACGCTCTCGATCATCGTCCGGTCGGACGCCTGGCTGCGGATGTACAAGTACACGTGGGCGGCTGCCGGCCTCGGCCTGCTCGCGCTGGCGTTCGTCTTCGGCGTCGACCAGAACGGCGCACGCCTGACGCTCGTCGTCGGACCGTTCAGCGGCCAGCCGTCCGAGCTGCTCAAAGTGATCCTCGTCGTGTTCCTCGCGGGGTACCTCTCCGAGTACCGGCCACTCCTCGCGACGGGGAGCACGCGGGTCGGGCCGCTCCGTCTGCCGCCGGTCCCGTACCTCGTCCCGATGCTCGCGCTGCTCGCCCTCGCGATCGGGGTCGTCATCATCCAGCGCGACCTCGGCGCCGCCCTCCTCTTCTACGCGGTCTTCCTCGCGATGCTCTACCTCGCGACGGCGCGGGCGAGCTACGTCGTGCTCGGGGTCCTGCTCGGCGCCGCCGCCGCGGTCGTGCTCTACCTCGCGTTCCCGCACGTCCGGGATCGAGTCGCGGTCTGGCTCGATCCCTTCGCCGACCCGCTCGGCGCGGGCTACCAGATCGTCCAGGCGCTGCACGCGTTCGCGCGCGGGGGGAT
>JBAWVU010000485.1:0-1959 GCA_037147135.1 Chloroflexota bacterium | reverse complement strand
ATCCTCATCCTCGAGGGCCGGGACGAGAACGACCCGCTCATCCTCCAGGCGAAGGAGGCGACGACGTCCGTCCTCGAGCCCCACTACGCCCCGAGCCGCCACGAGAACCACGGCCAGCGGGTCGTCGTCGGCCAGCGCACGATGCAGGCCACCCCGGACATCTTCCTCGGCTGGACGCGGGGCCCGCTGGGGCGCGACTTCTACATGCGCCAGCTATGGGACATGAAGGGCTCCGTCGACACGGCGATCCTCCAGCCGATGGGCCTCGGCTTCTACGGCGGCATCTGCGGCTGGGCCCTCGCACGGGCGCATGCCCGGAGCGGCGATGCGGTCGCGATCTCGGCCTACCTCGGGACGAACGACACGTTCGACGGCGCTATCGCCGACTTCGCGGAGACGTACGCGGACGTGAACGTCCGCGACCACGCGGCCTACGTCGCGGCGATCGAAGCGGGGCGGGTGTCGACGACGACGCGGGACTGACGCGCCCCGCGCCGATGCTCGCGCCGGTCGGTTGCCTGCAGGGCGATGGTCACCCGGCGCCCTGCTCCGCGCACCGCGCGCATCGCCCCACGAGGCTGACGTGGCTGAGGTCCACGTGGAAGCCCCTCGCGTCCCGGAGGGCGTCGAGCATCGGCGCGATCTCCGCCTCCGCGATCTCCCAGCTGTCGCCACACTGCCGGCAGTGGAGGTGGCCGTGCTCCACGTCGGGCAGCACGTGGAACTCCTCACGGCCGGCGGAGCCGTGGTGGTGGCGGACGATCCCGAGCTCCTCGAGGACGTCGAGGGTCCGGTAGACGGTCGACGGCGTCGTCGTGGGATCGAGCTCTCGACAGCGCTCCACGAGGTCGGCGCCCGTCACGTGGCCGTCCGTCCGCGCGAGGACGTCCACGAGCGTCCTTCGCTGCGGGGTCCACCGCAGGCCCCGGGCGTGGAGCCGGTCGCGCACGCCCGCCCACGTCGCGGTGGCGTCGGCGTCGGCGTACGGTCCGGGGGCACGGCTCATGCGCGGAGTATGCCGTGACGGCGCCTGGTCGCTCGCCGCGAGGTCGCACGGGCGGGCAGGCGCGAACGCGCGAGGCATCAGCGGAGGCCGTTCGACCCTATGTGCCGCGGGGCGCCGTGCGGTCGTGCCGGCATCGCCGTGGACCCTGTTGCAACTGTTTGCATCTGCGTCATCCCGCGACTAGAATCCTCGATGGGTGTGCGTCGCCGCCGACAGGCAGCGGCGAGCCGCGATCCACGCTGGAGGGACACGGTGCTCTTCGCGCTCATCTCCCCCGGGACCGTCACCGCGGGCGGCGCCTGGCTGCACGCCCCGGACGGATTCCTCTCCGTGGGCGTCGCTGCGGTCATGTGGGCGGTCTCGCTCGTCGTGCTCGGGATCGCGGTCGCGCGGACGAACCGCACCCTTGACGAGCGGATGATCCCGCTCATGGGCGTGAGCGCGGCGTTCGTCTTCGCCGCGCAGATGTTCAACTTCCAGGTCATCGGCGGGACGTCCGGGCACCTGCTCGGCGGCGTCTTCGCCGCCGTGCTCCTCGGACCGTGGCCCGCGACGCTCGTGATGGCGTGCGTCGTCGCCGTGCAGGGGCTCGTCTTCCAGGACGGCGGCCTCGTCGTCATGGGCGCCAACATCTTCAACATGGGCGTCATCGGGACGCTCGGCGGCTACGCCATCTACAAGGCGATCGCGACCGCGCTCGGCGGGGAGGAGCGTGGTCGGCTCCCGGCGGCGGGGATCGCCGCGTGGTGCTCGGTCGTGCTCGCCGCGGTGGCGATCTCGCTCGAGCTCGCGATCTCCGGCACCACCCCGCTCGCGGTGACGCTCCCCACGATGGTCGGCGTCCACGTGCTCATCGGGATCGGGGAGGCAGTCATCACGGTCGCGGCGCTCGCGTTCATCGGAGCCACCCGGAAGTACCTCTTCGCGCTCAAAGACTCGCGCCCGGTCACGGC
>JBAWVU010000484.1:0-1965 GCA_037147135.1 Chloroflexota bacterium | reverse complement strand
CACGGTGAGCAACGAACAGGTGGCACCTGAGACGATGGGTGTTACGGTGGATCTGCTTGCAACGGTTGACCTTGGCCGTGAGATCGAGGGCATGGAACGGCGCCAACTTCGAATGCGTATCGTGACCATCGAGCCTGGAGGCGTCGTCGGCCCGATCCACGACCACAAAGGCAGACCAGGCACCGTCTACATACTGCAGGGAACGATCACCGACCATCGAAACGGGGTCGCCACGGACTATGGGCCGGGAGTGGGCTGGCCCGAGGATCGGAACACGATCCACTGGCTCGAGAACAGGGGAACGATCCCGGCGGTGGAGATCTCGGTCGACATCGTCAGGCAAGAGTGAAGCGAGGCACTGCTGCCGAGAGTGTCACTGTGACCCGCCAGGTCGGGATCACGCGTCCCGGGCTACCGCCTGCAGCAGGCGGCAGCCCGGGATCTCGGCGGTCATGCTCGCGGGCCGCGCCGGGTCGAGATCGCCCTCGACCGCCCGCGCGTGGCCACCTTGCCCTTCCATCACGGTCGACTCTCCTGATCACATGGAGCGTGAGTTGAGCGAAGTCAAGATCGGCGCCCTGTGCTGGAACCAATACACGGACTGGCCCTCCCTGCTGGAGGCGGGGATCCGGGCGGATCGCCTCGGGTATTCCTCGCTCTGGACGTGGGACCACGTCTACCCGATCGTCGGGTCGTCGCACGGGCCCATGTACGAGGGCTGGCTCACGCTCGCCGCGTGGGCGCAGGCGACCGAGCGCGTGCACATCGGCCTCATGGTCGGGGCCAACACATTCCGGGAGCCGACGCTCACCGCGAAGATGGCGACGACGCTCGATCACATCAGCGGTGGGCGGGCGATCCTCGGGATCGGGGCCGCGTGGTTCGGGGAGGAGCACGAGGGGTTCGGCCTGCGTTTCGGGGACGGCTTCCCGGAGCGACTCCGCTGGCTCGGCGAAGCCCTCCCGGTCATGCGCGGGATGCTCCGCGGCGAGGCCCCGACGGCGGCGGGCGGGCGCTACCACGCGCACGAGGTCCGCAACGATCCGCCGCCGATCCAGGCGGCGCTGCCGCTCCTCATCGGCGGCGGCGGCGAGCAGGTGACGCTCAAGCTCGTCGCCCGGTACGCGGACGCGAACAACGTCGGCGGCGGGATCGAGACCGTGAAGCACAAGGAGGAGATCCTCCTCCGCCATTGCGAGGCCGTCGGTCGCGACCCGGCCGAGATCGAGCGGACGACGAGCGTCGGCACGGTCGTCATCCGCGATTCGGAGGCCGAGGCGCTCCGCGTCTTCGAGGCGACCTTCGCGGCGAACGGGAGCGCGAAGCCGTGGACGGACCAGCCGATCGGGACGCCCGAGCAGGTCGCCGAGAGGCTCGCGGCGTTCCCGGCCATCGGGTACCGGCACCTCATCTCCGGGTTCCCGGCGCCGTACGACGAGGAGTCGATGACCCGCCTCGCGACCGAGGTGCGGCCGCTGCTCGAACGGGGATAGCCCGCGGAAGGGCGGGATCCGCGAGTGAGGCCCCGGTGACCCGCGGCGATCCCGAGAGTAGTCGGCCGGCGATCGCCGGCCGGTAGTCTCCGCACGTCGTCCGCCGCGTCGCCGGTGCCCCCGCGACGCGGCGGACGCGCCCCGCCTCGAGTCCGGCGAGACCGGTGCGGCCGCCCGCGCCCATCGCCGTTCCGCCCGCCGCGGAGGGACCGATGCGCGATCCGACGGCGTCCTGGTACGTCATCGAGGAGGCGGGGCCGAACGCGTCCGCCGAAGACCCCGCGGGACCGGGAACGGACAGCCGCCGGAGCCCACGGACGGCCGGCGGCGCCGGTGCCCCCGAGGGCCCGGGGGATCCCGGCGCGCTCGGCGCGCTCGGGGCGCTCGGCGGCGGACCCGCGGTCGTGCGGCTGGCACTCGCGGCCGCGGCCGGGGCGGTCGTCGCCGCGGCCGCGAGTGCCAGCCGCACGAC
>JBAWVU010000483.1:0-1967 GCA_037147135.1 Chloroflexota bacterium | reverse complement strand
TACGCTCCCAGGCGCTCTCCCATCGTCGCGAGCTGCTCGGCCAGCTCCGGCGGCAGCCGGTCCCCGAACCGCGCGTAGTGATCGAGGAACTGGGGCATCTCGGCGAGGATGGCGGGGCCGTCCACGCGGAGCAGCTCGGCGAGGTCCTCGGCCGGCATCGCGAGCCCGGTCGTGTCGAGGTCGGCGGGAGCCGGCAGGTAGCCGATCGGCGTCTCCACCCCCTGGGCCTCGTCCTCGCAGCGGCGGAACATCCACTCGAGCACCCGGCTGTTCTCCCCGAACCCGGGCCAGAGGAAGCGGCCGTCCGCGTCACGGCGGAACCAGTTGACGTAGAAGACCCGGGGCAGCTTGTCGGGCTCCGTCGCCCGGCCGACCTCGAGCCAGTGCGCCCAGTAGTCGGCCATGTTGTAGCCGCAGAACGGGAGCATGGCGAACGGGTCGAAGCGGAGCTTGCCGACCTCGCCGAAGGCCGCCGCGGTCGTCTCGGAGCTCATGATCGAGCCGAGGAAGACGCCGTGCGTCCAGTCGAAGGCCTCGCGGACGAGGGGCACGACACCCGCCCGCCGGCCGCCGAACATGATCGCGTCGATGGGGACGCCTGCCGGGTCCTCCCACTCCGGGGCGATCGCCGGGTCCTGCCCGGCGGGCGCGGTGAAGCGGGCGTTCGCGTGGGCGGCCGGCCGCCCGGAGTCGGGTGCCCAGTCACGTCCCGTCCAGTCGACGAGGTGCGCGGGCGGCGTGTCGGTGAGACCCTCCCACCAGACGTCGCCGTCGTCGGTGAGGGCGACGTTCGTGAAGATGCAGTTGGCGACGAGCGTGCGGATCGCGTTGGGGTTCGTCTTCTCGCTCGTGCCCGGCGCCACGCCGAAGAAGCCGGCCTCCGGGTTGATCGCGTAGAGGCGGCCGTCGTCGCCCGGGCGCATCCAGCAGATGTCGTCGCCGATCGTCTCGACCCTCCAGCCGGGCAGCGTGGGCACGAGCATCGCGAGGTTCGTCTTGCCGCACGCCGAGGGGAACGCCCCGGCGAAGTACTTGCGCCGGCCGTCGGGTGCGGTGACCTTGATGATGAGCATGTGCTCGGCGAGCCAGCCCTCGTCGCGGGCGATCGCCGACGCGATCCGGAGCGCGTAGCACTTCTTGCCCAGGAGGGCGTTGCCGCCGTAGCCCGAGCCGTATGACCAGATCTCGCGGCTCTCGGGGAAGTGGACGATGTACTTGGTCGCGGCATCGCACGGCCACGGGACGTCCCCGGCGCCCGGAGCGAGCGGCGCGCCGACCGAGTGGAGGCAGGGCACGAAGTCGCCGGCCGCGCGGATCGCGTCGAGGGCGGCGCTGCCCATGCGGGTCATGATCCGCATGTTCACGACGACGTACGCCGAGTCGGTGACCTGGACGCCGAGGCGGCTGATGGGCGACCCGATGGGGCCCATGGAGAACGGGATCACGTACATCGTCCGGCCGCGCATCGACCCCCGGAAGAGGTCGGTGAGCACGCCGCGCATCTCGTCCGGGTCGCGCCAGTTGTTCGTGGGGCCGGCGTCGGCCTCGTCGCGCGAGCAGATGAACGTGCGGTCCTCGACCCGGGCGACGTCGCTCGGGTCGGAGCGGGCAAGGAAGCTGTCGGGCCGCTTCTCCGGGGAGAGGCGGATGAAGGTGCCCGCGTCGACGAGCCCGTCGCAGAGGAGGCGGTACTCCGCGTCGGAGCCGTCGCACCAATGGACACGATCCGGGGTCGTGAGGGCGGCGATCTCGTCGACCCAGCCGACGAGCTCCGGCATCCCCTCGGGTCGGTTCATCCCCCGGGCTCCTCCTGCCGCCGGTCCCTCGCCCGCCTGCGCTGCACTCATCGCCGTCCCCCGCATGCTCGCGTCCCCGCGCGTGACCTCCAGCGCGCGCCGGATCAGCGGACGATACCTTGGCGGTCGAACCCGCGCATGACGGCGTCCGGGCCGACCCGCCTGGCGCTC
>JBAWVU010000482.1:0-1969 GCA_037147135.1 Chloroflexota bacterium | reverse complement strand
CCGTCCCCGACGCCGACCCCGACCCCGACGCCGACGCCGACGCCAGCCGTCGTCCCGGCCCCCCTGACAGGGAAGCCGGTCTCCCCGTCCGTCGCGGCCCGCCCGGTCTTCGCGGTGATGATCGACGATCAGGCCGACGCCCGGCCCCAGTCAGGCCTCGGCACGGCGGACATCGTGTGGCAGGCCCCGGCCGAGGGCGGCATCCCGCGCTTCATGGCCTTCTTCTCCTCGCGGGCCGCCCCGGTCATCGGTCCGGTCCGCTCGGCCCGCCTCTACTTCATCGGCTGGGCCGCCGAGCAGCGGGCGGTCTACGTGCACGCCGGTGGCTCGCCGGGCGCCCTCGCCGAGCTCTGGAAGAACGGGGACGGCACCGACGTATGGAACATCGAGGGGCTCGCCTACGCCGGCGGTCCCTTCTACCGGACGGCCGACCGCTGGGCGCCGCATAACCTCTACACCGGGAGCGCGGAGCTCGCGAAGCTCGCGAAGAGCCTCGGCTACGCGCCCGAGTCCGCTCGCCCCGCCTTCGTCTTCGCCCCGGCCGCCGCCGCCCCGGCTCACGGCGCGACGTTCCGCATCCTCTTCTCGTACGGCGGGACCGAGGTGAGCTATGCGTTCGATCCGGCGACCCGGACCTACCCCCGGGCCGAGAACGGCGTCGCCACGATGGACGCGGCGACCGGCGATCCGGTCGCCCCGACGAACGTCGTCGTCCTCTCCGTGCCGTTCGGCCCGCTCGCCGACGGCTCGGGCAAGGGCCGCCTCGAGGCCGGCCTCGTGGGCGAGGGTGAGGCGCTCGTCTTCCGGGCCGGCGAGCTCGTTCGGGGCCGCTGGCGCAAGGCCGCCTTCGACGCGCCCACCGAGCTGCTGCTCCAGGCGTCAGGCGAACGGACGACGCCGATCGCGCTGGTCCCCGGACAGACCTTCGTCCAGGTCGTGCCGACCGGCACCGGGATCTCCGTCCGCGACGCCGCGCCCGCGCCCACCGCGAGTCCGTTACCGACCCCCTGAACCCGGTCCGTCACACGCACGCGTGAGATGCGCGAGCGGCTCCGTCCCCTGCCCCGGGCTCGGCAGGTGAACGTGACGGATGGCACTCGCGTCTCCGCTGCGAGGCGCCGACGTTCACGTCGGTCGTGACGCCGCGGTGAGGCAGAGACCGCCGGGGGCGTCCGGCAACCGAAGAGGCCACGCGTCTGACGACCGTCCTGGAGGTGTGACATGGGTCGCAGGCTCACGCTGGCGGTCGCCATCGCGGCCATCCTGGCGTCCGTGTCGATCGGCGGCGCCATCGCCGGGGATCCGCGGTCCGGGCCCGCTCCCGGGATCGTCGCGGCCGCGGCGAGCCGCGTGACGGTCGGTTCGAGCTACTCGGATGCCGTTCCGAAGGCCGCCTTCCGGGCGATGATGGGCTTCTGCGCTGCGCAGACGGGCGTGACGCCGAGCATCAGGACGGTCGACCACACGAAGTTCCAGGATTCCATCACGGCGTACCTGAAGGGCACCCCGGGCGACATCTTCACGTGGTTCGCCGGCTACCGGATGCGCTCCCTGGCGCCTCAGAAGCTCGTGAGGGCCATCTCCGACGTCTGGGCCGGGATCGCGGACCACTACACCCCGGCCATGAAGGCCCTCTCGACCGCCGCGGACGGAAAGCAGTACTTCGTCCCGATGTACACGTACCCGTGGGTCTTCCTCTACCGGAAGAGCCTGTTCGCGGAGAACGGCTACACGGTCCCCGCGACCTTCGACGATCTCATCGCCCTCGCCAGGAGGATGCAGGCCGACGGCCTCGTCCCGCTCGCCTCGGCGGACAAGGACGGCTGGCCCGCCATGGGCACATTCGACATCCTCGACATGCGGCTCAACGGCTCCCGCTTCCACAGGGACCTGATCGCCGGCAAGGCGAAGTGGACCGACCCGCGAGTGAAGGCCGTCCTCGAGCTCTGGAGACTGCTGCTGCCCTAAA
>JBAWVU010000481.1:0-1974 GCA_037147135.1 Chloroflexota bacterium | reverse complement strand
GCGCAGGACGCCCAGGTCGGAGCCGAGGTTGTGGCCGACGAGCACGAGCCGCTCGTGCTCGCGCGGCGTCAGGAGCGCCGTGATCTCGTCGGCGAGCTGCTCGAAGCGCGGCTGGTCGCGCAATCGTTCGTCGGTGAGCTTGTGGAACTTCACCGTCTCCGCGTCCACTGGGACGCCCGGGTTCACGAGCGAGCCCCAGGAGGTTCCCGGCTGCCCGCGCCGGCACTCGACGAGCGCGATCGAGGCGACCCGGCTGTCGCCCCGCAGGGCGGAATCGACAGGGGTCGGCAGCGGCGGTCTCCCGGCGCGCAGGCTCACCTCGACTGCCCGATCGGGTTCGGTCCCGTGGCTCTGGCTCGCCATCCCTGCGGCTTCGGCGGTGGCGTGCTGCTGCCACCGGACCCGCCGGGGCTGGGGCGCGAGCCGGACCGGCTGGCCGGTCCGCCCGACCTCGGCGATGGCCCGATCGATCTCCTCGCGGGCGTCGCCCGAGAAGCCGCCCGGGTCCCAGACCGTCTCGATGTCGAGGACCAGCAGGCGCAGGTCGCGCCAGAGCATCCGCCGGTCGCGCGGGCTCGGGCTCCGGTCGCCGATCACCCGAGACCCCGCTCGAAGACGAGCCGCTGCGGCAGGGTCGGGTCGCGCAGCGACTTGTAGCGGTCATTGTGGTCGAAGGGATTCGCCGGGTCGCTGATCGAGCGCGGCGGGTGGGTCCAGCCGCCGTGGGCGTGGGCGTCCTCGCGCAGTCGGCGAGCCACTTCGGTCTCGTTGTTGAGGAGGCCGTGCTCGCGGGCGACGACCAGATCGAGCAGCGAGTTCGTCCGCTCGATGGAGGTCATCGCGAGCCCGCGCCCTTCGAAGACCCGGCGCAGGCGGGTGCGCTGGATCACCTCGTTGGCCCCCGTGCTCAACGGCACGCGCAGGCCGCCGGCAAGGTCGGCGATGGCCGCCGCGATCGGCGGCTCGTAGGTCCTGCGCCGTCCATCGAGGAAGCCGGGCGTGCGCCCCTCTGCCTCGAACAGTCGCCCGAGCTCGTCCCACCACGCCCCCCACGCCTGGACCGACGCGAAGGCGCTGCTGCCCCGCGTCAGGAGCGCCAGGTGCGCCTCGATGGGCGGGCTTGCCGGTCCCGTCATGTTGGGCGTCTGCCCGGTGTAGGCACCGCGGATCAGCCGGGCGAGGTGGAAGAAGCTCATCACCCAGCGGTGGTGGGGGCCGAGCCGCGAGCGGGCTGACTTGATGAGGCCGGCAGAGTTGTCGGAGACGAGGTAGTCCGGCCAGACGCCCTCCGGACCGGAGAGCTCGTCCCAGACGAGCAGCCACGAGGCGATGGCCCGGTCGGGCATCGCCCGGGCCAGCCGAAGGCGGACGAGCGGCTCGGCCTGGGTCGCCGGCCACGAGCACTCGGCGACGACGAGGATCATGTAGGCCCAGTCCTGGCCCCTCCCGATGGGCATCTCGTCGGCGATCCAGATGATCGGCTCGCGGAGGGTCAGGCCCGCCGCGAGCTCCGTGTCGATTCGCGACCTCTCGGCGATGGCGCGCTCGCGCAGCGCGCGGTCGAGCGGGTCGTAGAGGACCGGCGAGCAGCATTCCACCCAGTCGGCGGCGATGTGCCACGCGTTATTCGAGCGCCGCTTGGCCGCGCTCTTGCCGCTCGTGGCCGCGCGCGTGCCGACCTGCCCCGCTCGCTCTTCGAGCCCCCACTTCCCGACCTCGCCGTAGGTGTCGCGGCCCGAGGGGCGGATCAGGCCCGCGGCGACCGTGGCGCTGGTGAAGGAGTGGTGGCGGGCCGCGTTGGGCTCGCCGTAGTGGACGCCGCGGGGTTGTTCGCAGAGCCCGCAGGCATCGGCGAAGCCGTGGCCCTCGATCCAGCGGCGCGCCAGGGGCGGCGTGAAGGAGTGCGGGCGGTTCGGGCAGCCGCCGACCCAGCGCCCGGTCTTGCCGTTCTCGCGCATCGCCTTCGGGCAGGGC
>JBAWVU010000480.1:0-1975 GCA_037147135.1 Chloroflexota bacterium | reverse complement strand
TGTTCGTGCCGCGCAGCGCCGAGTACGACCTCCGGACGAAGGACGGGATCGATCGGGCGCTCGGGGATTCGCGCCCCGACCTCGTGATCCACCTCGCCGCCGTCGTCGGCGGGATTGGCGCCAACCGCGAGAACCCAGGACGCTTCTTCTACGACAACGCGATCATGGGGATCCAGCTCATCGAGCAGGCCCGACTCGCGGGGGTCGCCAAGTTCGTGACCGTCGGGACGGTCTGCTCGTACCCGAAGTTCACGCCCGTCCCGTTCCGCGAGGACTTCATCTGGAGCGGCTACCCGGAGGAGACGAACGCCCCGTACGGACTCGCGAAGAAGATGCTCCTCGTCCAGGGCCAGGCGTACCGGGAGCAGTACGGCTTCAACGCGATCTACCTGATCCCGGTGAACCTCTACGGGCCCGGCGACAACTTCGACCCGGCGTCCTCCCACGTGATCCCCGCCCTCATCCGCAAGTGCGTCGAGGCGCGCGACGCCGATGCCGATCACATCGACGTCTGGGGCACGGGGTCCGCCAGCCGCGAGTTCCTGTACGTGGACGACGCGGCCGAGGGGATCGTCCTCGCGGCGGAGCGCTACGACGATGCCGAACCCGTGAACCTCGGGACCGGGGAGGAGATCACGATCCGCCACCTCGTGTCCGTGATCGTCGAGCTCACCGCATTCCGAGGCGAGATCCGATGGGACGCCTCGAAGCCGGACGGCGAGCCTCGGCGGGCGCTCGACACGAGCCGTGCCCGGAAGCGCTTCGGGTTCGTGGCGCGGACGAGCTTGCAGGACGGACTCTGTCTGACGATCGACTCGTACCGGCGCAATGATGGCTCCGGGCGGCTTCTGTGAAGGTCGGCGTGTTTCCCTTCCTTGATAAGTACGGAGGTGGGGGGTACCAATACAGCCTGATGATCCTCCGTGCCATGGATGAGCTCCGCGGAGAACTGGAGCCGGTCATCGTGCACGACAGGGCAGGGCGCGAGGAACTCCAGCCCTGGACGAACGCCGGGTGGCAGGTCATGAGTTTCGGACCACCGACGCCGCGGTCGATCGCCCGGCAGGCCGTCCTCCGAGCATTCGGCGAGTCCGCCGCCAATCGGACCGGCGCGCTCGTTCGGAGTTTGACCACGCAGGCCCGCGTCAGGGCACCAGGCATGACTGCGGACACGGGGAACCGGCCCGGCAGGGGACGCGCAGCGCGCCTGAGTCGCAACGGCATCGAGCTGATGCTCTTCTCGGCAGCATCGCCTCTCGCGTTCCGCTCGGGCGTGCCCTACGTCATGGTCGTCCATGATCTCCAGCATCGGATCAACCCGGAGTTCCCCGAAGTGTCAGCGAACGGTCAGTGGAAGGCGCGCGAGTACCTGTACGAGAACGGCGTGCGGTTCGCCGAAGCGGTCCTCGTGGACTCCGAAGTCGGTCGCGAGGACGTTCTCGAGTTCTACGGACACCTGACCTCGCCGGATCGCATCCGGATCCTGCCGTTCGTCCCGCCTCCGTATCTCGTGAGGCCGACCGCCGACGAACTGAGCGCGACACTGCAGTCACTCCGAGTCTCTGGCTCCTATCTGCTCTTCCCCGCCCAGTTCTGGCCGCACAAGAACCACCGTCGAGTAGCGGAGGCCGTTGCCGCACTCCACCGGCAGGGCGTTGACGTCACGGTCGTCATGACGGGCTCGGCGAGCGGGGACCTTCGGGCGCGCGTGCTTGCCGAGGTCTGCGGGATCGACGCGAATGAAGACATCAGCGATCTCGTCCGGATCCTTGGATATGTCGACGAAACGGCCATGGCGGCTCTCTACGCGGGGGCGACCGGCGTGATCCTGCCCACCTTCTTCGGACCGACCAATATCCCCGTCATCGAAGGGTGGGCGATGGGCGTGCCGGTGCTGACCTCCGACATCCGCGGCATTCGCGAGCAATGCGGCGACGCCGCGATCCTCGTCGATCCCCTCTGCACCGAGGCCATC
>JBAWVU010000479.1:0-1981 GCA_037147135.1 Chloroflexota bacterium | reverse complement strand
GATCGAGAATGATGGCGGCGGAGTCCACGCCGCCCGAAGGGCCGCTCATCGTCGGCAGCCGGAGGAGCCGCTCATCACCGGTCGTTCACCGGGCGGCGCTCGCCGGGCACACGTCCCGGAACGCGCAGTACTGGCACGCGATGTAGTCGGGGGTGGCCCCGAACTCACCGGCGCGGATCCCGTCGGCCGCCTTCCGGATGAGATCGCGCGCCTTCGCCAGCCGCTTCTCATCGACTTCGGCACGGCCCACGATCCCGGATCCAAGGAAGTGGAGCGCGACCGCGTCCGGAGGCCTGCCCGTCACCGCCTGCCAGGCGAGGGCGTAGATCGAGAGCTGGAGCGACTCACGCGCTCGCTGCCGGGCGGCGGCCGGGTCACGGACGTCGCTCGACTTGTAGTCGGTGATCGTCACCCGCTCCGCCCCGAGCGGCAGGGTAGGCGTCACGAAGTCGAGGCCGCCGGTCGGGCCGCCCGGAACCTCCCGATCCGTCGGCAGGCCGCCGACCGCCACTTGGGGCATCGTCGCATCCGACTCGATGGGCTCGACGTCCACCCGGTCCCAGCGGCCACGGACGCGGTCTCCGCCCAGGCTGAAGCTGAAATCCTTCTCCACGTACGTCGGCACGACCGCGCCGGGCGCGAGCTGCGAGGCGCGGAACCGGATGAGCGCCGCATGACCGGCCGTCCGCCGCGCCTCCTCGTGCTCGCGGGTGAGGAACCCCTCGTTCGACCAGGTCCGATCGAACGCCTCCACGAGCTCCTCTTCGGTCATCACGTCGCCGCGCGAGCGCCACCGGTGGAACTCCTGGATCGCGTGGTGGAGCGCCGCACCGTAGACGACCGCGTGATGCGGCGCCGTGGGGAGTCGGAGCACGTGGACATAGCGGTACTTCAGGGGGCACGTGAGGTAGTCGTCGACCTGGCGGAAGCTCAGGGAGAGCGGGCCTCGGGGCGCGATCCGGACCGGCTCGGCGACGGGCTCCGAGGCGCTACCGCGCTCGACGCGTTCGAGGGCGGTGGGCGCGCTCCCGGCACCGGCCCCGGACGTCTCCGTGCCCGGCAGGTCGAGCGCCTCGAGCACGAACTGTGAGACGCGCCGAGCGCGCCGCCCGCCGTAGTCGGCGGCGTGGGTGAGGATGAGCTCGTCGCGCGCCCGGGTCATCGCGACGTAGAAGAGTCGTCGTTCCTCCTGGAGCTGCACGTCGCCCGTCGGGGCCCCCGGCTCGTCGGCGAGTCCGACGGGGAGCTCGATCGGCTCGCGCCTCCCCGACGATGGGAACCGTCCGGCGACGAGGCCGACGAGGAAGACGACGCGGAACTCCAGGCCCTTCGCCTTGTGGACGGTGAGGACGGAGACCGCGTCCACGTCGTCGTCGAGGTCGGCGGTCGCCGGGTCGTCGCCCGCCTCCACGAGCGTCCGGAGGTACGGCGCGAGGTGGACCGCGCGGTCGTCCTCCAGCAGCGCCGACCGTGCGCGCACGATGTCGAAGAAGCGCGCGACGTTGAGGAGCGCCTCCTCGTCCGCCAGGGTCTGCGGCGCCGCGTACCGGGCGAGCATCCCCGTCTCGCGGAGGAACGCGTACAGGACCTCGCCGGCGGGGCGCTCGTGCGCGAGGTCGGCGTACCGGCGGAGGTCGCCGAGGAGCCGCCCGGCACGCTCCCGGGTCGCATCCGCGAGCCGGAGGAGCGCGGGCCGGGTCTCGAGATCCTCGAGGACCTCGAAGAGCGACCGGTTCGTCCGTCTCGCGCGCGCGACGATCGCGGCGAGGTCCGTGCCGCCGAGCCCGTAGACGTCGGACGCGGCGAGGGCATACACGTCGACCGTCGACGCCGGGTCGGCGATCGCGCGGAGGAACGCGAGCAGGAGCCGGACCTCCGGCCGCGCGTAGAGCCCCGACGCCCCCGAGAACCGCCACGGGACGCCGGCGACGTTGAGGGCGCGCAGGTGGGGGTCGGCCTCGGCGTTGGAACGGACGAGGAT
>JBAWVU010000478.1:0-1996 GCA_037147135.1 Chloroflexota bacterium | reverse complement strand
GCATGACAGTCCGGCCCCTCGCCCGCCCGATGCCCCGGCGCCACCCCGTCGACGTCTCCGCGGACGAGCGCCCCCGGGCCGGCCGGCCGGCCGGCGCCAGGCCGCTCGCGATCCCGCGGACGAGGCTCCGCCGCGAGGCCCACCAGCCCGACTACGTCATCCTCGTCTCGGTCGTCGGGCTCGTCGCCATCGGCATCCTCATGGTCTACTCGTCGTCCGCGATGAATGCCTACGCGGCGTACGACGACACCCTGAGGATCGTGGGCCCGCAGGTCGTGTGGGGGACCATCGGGCTCGCGACCATGGTCGTCATGTCGCGGGTCGACTACCGCTGGCTCCGTCTCGCATCGATCCCGATGTTCATCGGCGCGCTCGTGCTCCTCGTCGTCGTGCTGCTGCCGGGGCTCGGGATCCGCATCGGCGGGTCCGCGCGGTGGCTCCAGTTCGGACCGCTCCCGGCGGTCCATCCGGCCGAGTTCGCGAAGCTCGCGATGGTCGTCTACCTCGCCCACTGGCTCGCCAGGCGGGGCGACCGCGTGAAGAGCTTCTGGCATGGCACGGTGCCGTTCCTCGTCATCTTCGCGCCGGTCCTCATCCTCGTCCTGCGGGAGCCCGACCTCGGGACGAGCGCCGTCATCGGCATCACGGGGTTCGTCATGTTCTTCGCGGCGGGGGCCACGCTCTGGCACATCGCTGCGATCGGTGGGCTGGGGGTCGGCATCGTCCTCTTCTCCCTCAGCCGGAACCCGTACCAGCTGGAGCGCGTCACCGCCTTCCTCGATCCGTGGAAGGACCCGCTCGGGACCGGGTTCCACACGATCCAGGGGCTCTTCGCCCTCGCCCTCGGCGGGATCGTCGGCGCCGGCCTCGGCGAGAGTCGCCAGGCGGGCGGCCTCTTCCTGCCGAACGCGTGGAACGACTACGTCTTCGCGATCGTCGGCGAGGAGTTCGGGCTCATCGGCGCGGTCGTCGTCATCTCACTCTTCGTCCTCTTCGCCTACCGTGGGATCCGCGTGGCGCTGGCGGCGCCCGACACGTTCGGGGCGCTGCTCGCCGCCGGGGTGACCACGTGGATCTGCGTCCAGGCGTTCATCAACATCGGGGTCGTGGTCTCGCTCATCCCGGTCACCGGGATCACGCTCCCCTTCGTCAGCGCCGGCGGGTCGTCGCTCATCGTGAGCTTCGCAGCCGTCGGCATCCTTCTGTCGGTCTCGCGCGAGGCTGGAGCCTCTGGGAGCTGGAACGATGCGGGTCCTCATCGCGGCCGGCGGCACGGGCGGGCACATCTACCCGGCCCTCGCCGTCGCCCGGTCGCTGACGACGCGCCTGAGCGCGCCTGAGCTGCGCTGGGTCGGGGGCCGACGGGGCCTGGAGGCGCGGCTGGTGCCGGCCGCCGGGATCCCGCTCGATCGCCTCGCCCTCCGCTCGCTCCGGTCGACCGATCTCTCGGCCCACCTCGTCCTCGACCCGGTCCGCCTCGCCGCGTCGGTCCCGCAGGCGACAGCGCTCCTCGCCCGGCACCGCCCGGACGTCATCTTCACCACCGGCGGGTACGTCGCCATCCCGATCCTCGCCGCCGCGGCCGCGCTCCGCATCCCCTCGGTGCTGTGGGACGGGAACGTCATCCCCGGCCGCAGCGTCAGGGCGGTCGCGCGGCTGGCGACTGTCGTGGCACTCACGTTCCCGGAGACCGAGGCACGCCTGCGGTCGGGACGGCCGACGTACGTGACGGGGACGCCGATCCGCGACCCGGAGTCGATCGACCGCGAGGCCGCGCGCGAGCGCCTCGAGGTCCCCGATGGCGCGCGGGTCCTCCTCGTCTTCGGCGGGTCGCAGGCGGTCGCGCGGTTCAATTCCGCGGTCGCTGGTGCGGTGCCCCGGCTCGTCCCCCGGGTCCATGTCGTGCATGTGACCGGGGACGACGGCTACGCCGATGCCCTCGCGGCGCGCGAGGCACTGCCGGCCGACGTGCGCGACCGGTACCGGCCCTACCCGT
>JBAWVU010000477.1:0-2004 GCA_037147135.1 Chloroflexota bacterium | reverse complement strand
GTCGGCCGCACGCAGGCGATGAGCGCGCGGAGGCCCGCATCGCGGGCCCGGGCCCGGGCCCGGGCCCGGAGGACATCGACCATCCGTCCCGGCAGGCGGTCGCCCCGCCGCTCCGGCGCGAGACGATCTGGATCGCCCCGAGGGCGTCCGGCCGGACGCCCGCCGCGTGCTGCTCGACGGACAGGCGAAACTGCTCGTCCCACCCCTCGGGCAGGCCCTCGTCCGTGCCGTCCCAGGCGAGCGGGGCGCTGTTGGCGGCCGCCACGATCCGGTCCATCGGGTCGAGGAGCATGAGCTGCCAGTCGGCGAACTCGCCGTGGAGGTGGTGCCAGTGCTCTGCCGCGACCGGGTCGTGGAGCATGTACTCGGGCCAGTCTCCGGTGTTGTGGCGGTCGAGCGCGTCCTCGAGGTCGCGGCGCTCCGCGAGGCTCACGAGCGTCAGGTCGTCGTGCGCCATCGGCCGTCCGCCGCGCGCTCCACCCACCGGTCAGGCCGGTGCGACGATCCGGTCCATCCCCATGAACGGGCGGAGCACGTCCGGCAGCGCGACGGACCCGTCGGGCTGCTGGTAGGTCTCGAGGATCGCGGCGACCACGCGCGCGAGCGCGAGTCCCGAGCCGTTGAGCGTGTGGACGAGCTCGGGCTTGGCGCCGGGGGCGGGGCGGTAGCGGATCGCCATCCGGCGGGCCTGGTAGTCGCGGAAGTTCGAGCACGAGCTCACCTCGAGCCAGCGCTCGACGCCGGGCGCCCAGACCTCGAGGTCGTACTTCTTCGCCTGGACGAAGCCCATGTCGCCGGTCGCCATGAGGAGCACCCGGTACGCCAGGCCCAGGCGACGGAGCAGCTCCTCGGCGCGGGCGACCATCCACTCGAGCGCGTCTGCGGACGCGTCGGGCTTCTCAAAGAGGACCATCTCGACCTTGTCGAACTGGTGGACCCGGAGGATCCCGCGGGTGTCCTTGCCGGCCGCCCCGGCCTCGCGGCGGAAGCACGGCGAGTACGCGGCATACCGGATCGGGAGCTCGTCGGCCTCGAGGATCTCGTCGCGGTGGAGGTTGGTCACCGGGACCTCGGCCGTGGGGACCAGGTAGAGGTCGTCGCGCGTGACGACGTACATCTGGTCCTCCTTGTCCGGGATCTGCCCGGTCCCGCGGGCGGACGCCGAGTTGACGACCGCCGGGGGCCAGATCTCGGTGAACCCGTGCTCCGTCGTGTGCACCTTGAGGAAGAAGTCGATGAGCGCTCGCTGCATCGCCGCGCCGGCGCCCCGGTAGACGGGGAAGCCGGATCCGGCGACCTTCGCGCCGCGCTCCAGCTCGAAGATCCGCAGGCGCTCCGCGACGTCCCAGTGCGGCAGGCGCTCCCACGTCGCCCCGCCGGCAGGCGCGTCCGCGCCGGTCTCCCCGACGAGGGGCGCGACGCGCGGGAGCAGCTCACCCCACGTCCGGACCGTCACGTTGGCCTCGGAGCCGCCGACGGGAACGCCGGGGTCCGCGGGGTTCGGGATGCGGACGAGGGCGTCCTCGAGCTCGGCCTCGACGCGCGCGACCTCCGCGTCGATCTCGTCGATCCGGGCGCCGACGCGCGTGGACGCGTCGCGCAGCGCGGCCACGTCGGGGCCCGTTGGGTCGGCGCCGCCACGCACGGCGTCCCCGATCCGCTTCGACGCGGCGTTGCGCTCCGCCTTCAGGGTGTCGCCCTCGCCGAGGAGCGCGCGGCGCCGCTCGTCGAGCGCGAGCGCGGCGTCGACGAGGGACGGGTCCTCGCCCTTGTCGATCGCGCCGCGACGGACGACTTCCGGCTCCTCGCGGAGCCGCTGCATGCCGACGCTCATCCGGGGCCTCCCGTCGCTGCGTCGCGGAGTCTCGCGACGACGAACCCGCGATCCAGCCCGGCGAGGAGCCAGCCGGCGCGCGGCCCGTTGGCCCGGCCGAGGAACGCGAGGTAGATCGCCCGGAACGCCGCTCCAGCCCCGAGCCCCGCGTCGGACGCGACGCGGAAGAT
>JBAWVU010000476.1:0-2026 GCA_037147135.1 Chloroflexota bacterium | reverse complement strand
CCGCCTCGGCGAGCGGGTCCTCGCCGGTGCCGGCTACACGGTCCTCACCACGGCCGACGGGATCGCCGCCCTCGCGGTCCTCGCGGCGTACGCCGGCCACGTGGACCTCCTGATCACCGACATGATCCTGCCGATGATGGGCGGGCCGGAGCTCGCCCGCCGCGTGGCGGAGACGCATCCCGAGGCCCGGATCCTCTTCACCTCGGGCTATCCGGGCGATGTCCTCGCTGGCGACGGGAGGCTCCCGGCGGGCGCGGCCTTCATCGGCAAGCCGTACACCCCCGAGGATCTCATCGCGGAAGTGGGCGAGGTGCTCTTCCGTCGGGAGTGACGCACCCGATGAACGCTGCCCATGACGTTCGCGCCCGAGCGGCGACGAGCGAAAGCACAGGGCGGCGGCCAGCGCGTTGAGATCGGCCGGTCTCGGGAGCCCGTGTGCCACCGCCTCGCGGTCGAGCGACGTCACGCGGTACCATCCCCGGGCGGCGGCCATCACGACCATCGGGCACGAGCATCGCGCGGCCTCGCCCACCTGCCGAGGTGGCGGAACTGGCAGACGCGGCGGACTCAAACTCCGCTGGCCGCAAGGTCGTCCGGGTTCAAATCCCGGCCTCGGCACCACCACGCTGGCCCCTGGGGTGGCCGCTCCGCCCGGCGCGAGCCCGCCTGTGGCCGACTCCGGGTGCCGCCGATCCGGCCGGGAGCCCGATCGGCCGAGCGGTATGCTCCCGGCATCCGTCCGCTCGGACGCTCCTGGAAGGGGAACCGATGCTCGCCGTCTTCGTGACCGCGCTCGTGACCTGGCTGGTCCTGCTCGTGTTGAGCTTCCTGAACTGGGGGAGCTTCCTGGTCGACGGGACGATCGCCGTCCTCGGCGGAATGGCAGCCGGGATGCTCGTGCCGTGGTTCATGGTCCGGAGGGCGCGCGCCCGCCGGTAGCACCGCGCCGCTCGCTCCTCGGCCCGCCCGCCTCACTCCCCGGCCTCCCGGACGTTCGCCCGGCCGCGCCCCTGGCCGATCCGGGCCGCTCGAGTCCGCCCCGATGGCTGCCCGCCGGGCCCCGATCGGCCGCCGGTGTACCCTGTCGCCGCACGTCGCCCGGCGGCGAGCATCTCCATCCGCACCCAACCCACCACGGAGTCGCGAATGTCTTGGCGCCACTACCTCGGCATGCAGGAGAAGGACATCGTCGAGCGTCCGGCCCCGCTCGATGCAAGCGGCCAGCCCGTCGCCGACGCCGATGCGGAGGCCGAGGTCATCCGCCGGATCTCCGCCCAGCTCGATGCGATGCCCGAGGATCGCGCCCGCTACCTCGCCGGGTTCGCGTACATCCTCAGCCGCGCGGCGCTCGCCGACCTGGACGTCACCGAGGCCGAGACCGCCCAGATGGAGCGCACGGTGGTCGAGGTCGGGGCGATCCCCGAGGCCGAGGCGGTCCTCGTCGTCGAGATGGCGAAGACGCAGTCGCGGCTCTACGGTGCGACCGAGGACTACATCATCACCCGGGACTGGTCGTCACGGGCCACGACCGACCAGAAGCTCGGGCTCCTCCGAGCCTGCTACCTCGTCGGCGCGGCGAACGGGTCGATCTCTGCCGAGGAGAACGCGACCCTCAGCCAGATCGCCAACGAGTTCGGCCTCGACGCGGACGAGGTCAAGGCCGTCCGGTCCGAGTTCTACGCCAAGCTCTCGGTCGTCCAGGCGTTCCGCGCCCAGCAGGCTGACGGGCCCGGCTGACCTTCGCGATCACGGGCGATCGTCGCCGCGCGACCGATCCGCGGCCGGCACCGCCGCGCGCTACGCGAAGCTGAGGTCGACGAGCCCGTCCCCCAGCCGTCGCGACAGCTCGGCGCGGAGCTCGGCGTCGTACGCGACCCCCGTCCGCAACTCCATCGGCAGGGCCGGCTGCCCGCTCCCCTGCGGGACGTGGATGACGACCCGGGTCGAACCGGGCCGGTCGCGCAGGGCCGTGCGGACCGCCTCCATCGCGGCCACGACCGCGTCGGGCGACGCGCCACCCCCGAAG
>JBAWVU010000475.1:0-2027 GCA_037147135.1 Chloroflexota bacterium | reverse complement strand
TCCGAGCCCGTGGCCACGTACACGAGGTCCGGGAGCGGGGCGCTGCCGTCGGCGCCGACGGGCGCGGACGGCTCGTCGTGGACGACGTACCCGCCCCGTGCGACGCCGTCCCATGCCCGCTCGACGGTCGTCGGCAGGGTCGGGACCTTCTGGCGGGTGAGGGTGAGTGCCGTGGGGCCGTCGCGATGCGCGACCGCGAGACCCCACGCGGCGGATGTCTCGTTCGCGTCGGCCGGGCGGAAGACCCGGAGGCCGGGGATCGCGCGGAGCGCCGCGACGTGCTCGACCGGCTCGTGGGTGGGGCCGTCCTCGCCGACGCCGATCGAATCGTGCGTCCAGACGTACGTCACCGGCAGGCCCGAGAGTGCCGCGACGCGGACCGAGCCGCGCATGTAGTCGCTGAACACGAGGAACGTCGCACAGTAGGGGATGAGCCCGCCGTGGTACGCGATCCCGTTCGCGATCCCGCCCATCGCGTGCTCGCGGACGCCGAAGCGGATGTTGCGGCCGGCCTCGGCCGCGCTGAAGTCGCCGGCGCCCTTCACGTCCGTGAGGTTCGACTCCGACAGGTCGGCGGAGCCGCCGAAGAGCTCCGGGACCGCGCCGGCGATCGCGTTGATCACCTGCTGGCTCGCGTTCCGTGTCCCCATGCCGTCGCCGGCCGGGAAGACGGGAAGCGCGTCGCGCCAGCCGGACGGCAGCCCGCCGTCGAGCCTCCGCTCGAGCTCCGCGGCCTCAGTGGGGTACGCGACGCGGTACGCGCCCATCCGGCGCTCCCACGCGTCGACGAGCTGTTCGCCGTACGGGATCGCCCGCGAGAGGTAGCCCGCGACCTCGTCCGGGACGAAGAACCGCCGGTCGGGATCCGCGCCGTACGCCTCCTTCGTGAGGCGGACCTCGTCCTCGCCGAGCGGCGCGCCGTGCGCCTTCTGCGAGTCCTGCTTGGACGGCGACCCGTACCCGATGTGCGTCCGCACGGCGATGAGGCTCGGGCGGGGGTCGGCGATCGCCGCGCGGATCGCCACCTCGATCGCCGCGAGGTCGTTGCCGTCGGGGACGCGCGAGGTGTGCCAGCCGTACGCGTCGAAGCGCCGGACGACGTCCTCGCTCCACGCCATCGCGGTGGGGCCATCGAGCTGGATGTGGTTGTCGTCGTAGAGGTAGACGATCTTCCCCAACCGGAGATGGCCGGCGAGCGAGGCCGCCTCCGACGCGATCCCCTCCTGGAGGTCGCCGTCGCTCACGATGCCGAAGACGCGGTGGTCGACGACCGAGTGCCCCTCGCGGTCGAACTCGGCCGCCAGCCGGCGCTCGGCGATCGCCATGCCGACGCCGTTCGCGAACCCCTGGCCCAAAGGACCGGTCGTCGCGCTGACGCCGGGAGTGAGGCCGAACTCCGGGTGACCCGGCGTCCGCGATCCCCACTGGCGGAACCGCTCGAGCTCGGCCATCGGGAGGTCATAGCCGGTGAGGTGGAGGAGCGAGTACAGGAGCATGCTCGCGTGCCCTGCCGAGAGGATGAACCGATCACGGTCCGGCCAGTCGGGATGGGTGGGTGCGTGGTGGAGGAACTCGGTCCACAGGACGTATGCCATCGGGGCCATGCCCATCGGCGCGCCGGGGTGCCCGGAGTTCGCCTGCTGCACGCCGTCGAT
The DNA here is from genome assembly GCA_037147135.1 of Chloroflexota bacterium. Lineage (GTDB taxonomy): Bacteria > Chloroflexota > Limnocylindria > Limnocylindrales > CSP1-4 > CAIYQJ01. The sequence continues at coordinate 372 of JBAWVU010000475.1, read as the reverse complement.
GGCGAGCGTCCGGATGGTGGTGATCGCTAGCTGGTCGAGCTCCGCGGCGGTGAGAGCCATGTGGATGGGTGCTCCGGTTCGGTTCCGGCGGGGTCCGGGCGGATGATCGTCCGACCGCGGGACTGGGACGCGGCGGTCGCCTCCGCATTCTACGGGACCGGTCCGTATGCTCTGATGCCATGAGCGGTCCATTCCACGCCCGTCCGCCTTTGCCGGCCCCGCATCCGCCTCCGCTGGCCCCGCGCCCGCCCCGCGTCCACGTGTGCACGCCCGCCGACTCGCTGCGCGCAGTGCTGGAGCGGCTGGCGCTGCCGGGCGTGCGGCGAGTGTACGTGATCGACGGCGGGGCGCGGCGCGTGCTGGCCGTCATAT
>JBAWVU010000474.1:0-2033 GCA_037147135.1 Chloroflexota bacterium | reverse complement strand
CGGCCTCGGGGTCGGGCGCGACGGCGCGTTCGCCGAGTACCTCGCGCTGCCGATGACGAACGTGTGGCACCACCCGAAAGGCATCGACGAGGATGTCGCGGCGATCTTCGACCCGTTCGGGAACGCGGTGCACACGGCTCTCGCGTTCCCGGTCCTCGGCGAGGATGTCCTCGTGTCCGGGGCCGGGCCGATCGGGCTCATGGCGACGGCAGTCGTCCGCCACGCCGGCGCTCGGTTCATCGTCGTGTCGGAGCCGAACGCGGCGCGCCGCGAGATCGCCATGCGGATGGGGGCGACCGTCGTCGTCGACCCGCGCGAGCGGACGCTGAGAGACGCCCAGGCAGACCTCGGCATGGTCGAGGGGTTCGACGTCGCCCTCGAGATGTCGGGCAACGCGTCGGCGCTCCGCTCGGCGATCTCGTCGATGGCCCACGGCGGTCGGATCGCGATCCTCGGGATCCCGACGGAGGAGATCTCGCTCGACGTGAACGAGATCGTCTTCAAGATGCTGACCCTGCGCGGCATCTACGGCCGGGAGATGTACGAGACCTGGTACATGATGACCGTCATGCTCCAGTCGGGGCTCGACATCCGCCCCGCGATCACCCATCGGTTCGGATTCCGCGAGTACGAGGCGGCGTTCGCGGCCGCGCGCTCCGGCGACGCAGGCAAGGTGATCCTGGACTGGACCGCATGAGGCGGCGACGGGCTTCGGCGAGGCTCCGACCGGACGGCAAGAGGCGGCCGACTGCCGCGAGGAGACCCCCGACATGACCGCGCTTCCCGACCCGCTCGCCCACCTCGCGGTCGAGCTCGACGAGCTGAAGGCGCAGCGCCTCTTCCGGCAGCTCCGCGTCATGAGCACGGCCCAGGGGCCGGAGGTCGTGGTCGACGGGCGGCCCGTCATCAGCCTCGCGTCGAACAACTACCTCGGCCTGGCCGACCACCCACGGATGAACGCGGCGGCGGCCGCGGCGGTCGCCGAATACGGCGTCGGCAGTGGCGCCGTTCGGACGATCGCCGGGACGATGACCCTCCACGAGGCGCTCGAATCGACGCTCGCGCGCTTCAAGCACGTCGAAGCGGTGCTCACGTTCCAGTCGGGGTTCACGGCGAACACCGGCGTCATCCCGGCCGTGGCAGGCGAGCGCGACCTCATCGTGTCGGACCAGCTCAACCACGCGTCGATCATCGACGGGATGCGCCTGAGCAGGGCGCCGCGCGAGGTCTACCCCCACAGGGACGTCGCCGCGCTCCGCGCGATCCTCGAGAAGGCCCGCCGGGACGGCGATGCCGAGGGGCGACCTTACCGGTCGATCCTCGTGGTCACCGACGGCGTCTTCAGCATGGACGGCGACATCGCGCCGCTTCCGGGGATCGTCGAGGCGGCCGAGGCGCACGGGGCGGCGGTCATGGTCGACGACGCCCACGCATCCGGCGTCCTCGGGCGGAACGGCCGCGGGAGCGTCGACCATTTCGGGCTCGACGGCCGCGTCGCGATCCAGGTGGGGACGCTCTCGAAGGCGATGGGGGTCCTCGGCGGGTACGTGGCCGGCTCGCGGGTCCTCCGCGACCTGCTCATCCAGCGGGCACGCCCGTTCCTCTTCAGCACGTCGCACCCGCCCGCCGTCGCCGCCGCATGCCTCGAGGCGGTGCGGATCATGGACGACGAGCCCGAGCTCATCGAGCGCCTCTGGGCGAACACCCGGCGCTTCAAGTCGGAGCTGGTCCGACTCGGGTTCGATACCGGCGCGTCGGAGACGCCGATCACCCCGGTGATGATGGGCGACGCTGCCACGGCGATCCGCTTCGCTGAGCGGCTCTTCGAGCTGGGAGTCTTCGCGCCGTCCGTCGTCTACCCGACGGTCGCGCTCGACCGGGCGCGGATCCGCACCATCGTGACGGCGGCGCACACGGACGAGCAGCTCGACCGCTGCACCGAGGCCTTCGACCGTGTCGGGCACGAGCTGGGGCTCATCGCCGGATGACGGACACGGCGGGGATCGACCGCCCGGACGACACGGACCTCCCGC
>JBAWVU010000473.1:0-2035 GCA_037147135.1 Chloroflexota bacterium | reverse complement strand
ATCCCCACGTAGCTGGGCTACGAGGGAACCGTCTCGTGACCGCCCCGCTCGGTCCACGAACGCCCCGCACGCACATCCCTACCGGGAGAGGCCCTAAGGCGGGGCGCACGCGAGCGGCCTGCCGCGGCCCGCGGGTGGAGTGGGTGCGCGGTGCATGTCGGTGGCGGGCGCATCAATGGGGCGGGCGTTCAACGGGATTTGGGTCGACAATCGCCACGCGTGAGGGGCGCCCGAGGGGCAAGGTGCCGGCCGGCAGGATGGGCGGCCGTCCGTGCCTTTGGGGTCTACGCCTCCCAGGGGCCGGTGTCATCGTGCAGGCGCGTCTCGGTCTCACTCTGTGAGGCGGTTGCGAAAAACAGCTCGACGGCTTCCTGGAGGTTGTCTCGCGCCTCTTCGATCGTGGCGCCGTGACTGGCGATATCCAGCTCCGGGCAGAGCGACACATACCCGGCGCCTTCGCGCTCGATCAACGCAGCGAGTTGTCTCTTCATGATGCCGACTCCCATCCTCATGAACGAACAATCGATTCGATTCTGGCGCTGACGCTGAAGCACCCGGATGCCCCAGATGCGAGCACGGACAGCATGGAGGCCACTTCAACGTGCCATCCCAGAGCAGCACCTCACGAACGTGCGGCAAGGTGGACGTTTGCAGTGGCCGCGGGGGTGGCGCGGCCTACGGGCGGAGCGCCTCGCGGTACACGGCGACGGTGGCGGCGGCGGTGCGCTGCCAGGTGAACTGGGCGGCGCGCTCGCGGCCGGCCTGCGCGAGGCGCTCGCGCAGCGCGGGATCGTCGAGCAGGCGAAACAGCGCCGCCGCGAGCGCGGCGGCGTCGCCGGACGGGAAGAGCAGCGCCGCGTCGCCGACCACTTCGGGCAGCGACGCGGCGTCCGCGCACACCACGGGGGCGCCGAACGCCATGGCCTCCAGGGGCGGCAGGCCGAACCCTTCGTAGCGCGACGGAAAGACGAAGGCCGAGGCGCCGGCGTAGAGCGCCCGCAGCTCGGCGTCGCTCACGCGGCCGGTGAAGGCCACGCGGGCGGACGCAGGCGGGCCGGGGGGCTCCGCGCCCACCAGCAGCAGGCGCAGGTCGGGGCGCGCCGACGCCACGTGCGCGAAGGCGCGCAGCAGCGTGGGCAGGTCCTTGTGCGGCTTGGTGTTCCCGATGGCGAGCACGTACGGCCGTGCCACCAGATCGGCCAGCGGCCCGGCGAGGCTCGCGGCCGCGCCCGCGGAGAAATCGTCGGCGGCCTCTGCCGTCACCGCGAGCTTGCCGCGCGCCGCCGGGAAGAGCCGCGTCACGTCCGCCGCCGTGGCGCGCGACGGCACGATGATGCGCCCGGCCAGGCGCGCGGCGCGCGCGTTCCAGGCGCGGTACACGGCGCGCCTCGCCGTCGACGGCATCACGCCGGGCACGAGGAGTGGCGTGAGGTCGTGCAGCGTGACGACCAGCGGCCCGCGCACCGGCGCCGGCGTCGGGAAGTGCGGGCAGTGCACGACGTCGGGCTTCGTCTTGCGCGCGAGGCGCCCCAGCTCGAAAGCCCCGCGCACGCCGAAGGGATGCGCGGCTGCAGCCACGACCTCCACGCCCCGGCCGCGCGCCACCGGCGGAGCCGCGCCCGCGGCGCAGACCTGCACCAGCTCGACATCGTCCCGCGCCGCGAGAGCGCGGGCCAGCCCAGTCGTGTAGCGGCCGACGCCGGACCAGCCCGCCATGCGGCAGTCGAGGAGGACGCGCATCAGCGCTCGCGCCACGGGCGCGCGGCGAGCGCCTGCTCGAAGGCGGCCAGCATGCCCTCGGCGGTCCGCCGCCAGGGGCACACGGCGGCGCGCGCGCTGCCCGCGGCCGCGAGGCGCGCGCGCTCCCCGGCATCGGTCGCCACCAAGGAGATGGCCTCCGCCAGCTCACGCGGCCGCGAGGGATCGACGAGCAGCGCGGCGGCGCCCGCGACCTCGGGCAGAGACGAGCGGTCGCCGGCTATCACCGGGCAGCCGCAGGCCATCGCCTCGAGAACGGGCATGCCGAACCCCTCGT
>JBAWVU010000472.1:0-2039 GCA_037147135.1 Chloroflexota bacterium | reverse complement strand
GGGTGGAAGTAGTCCGGGAGATGAACCGGCTCGGGATGATGGTGGACCTCAGCCACGTCGCGCCGGTCACGATGGCGGCCGCCCTCGACGCCACCGAGGCACCCGTCATCTTCTCCCACTCGGGGGCGCGGGCCGTCGCCGACCACCCCCGCAACGTCCCCGATGAGATCCTCCGCCGGATCCCGGCCAACGGCGGGGTCGTGATGGCGGTCCTCCTGTCGTGGTTCGTCTCGCCGGCGGTGGCCGAGCAGCGTCGCCGGGCCGACGCGGTCCAGGGTGCCTACGCTGCGACCCATCCCGACGCCTCCGAGGACGAGCTCCGTTCGGTGAGGCGCGGCTGGCTCCGCGAGAACCCCGGGCCGTCTGCCACCCTGGGCCAGGTGGCGGACCATATCGATCACCTCTGCCGGGTCGCCGGCACCGAGCACGTCGGGATCGGCAGCGACTTCGACGGCGGGGAGTCGATGCCGGACGGGCTCGCCGACGTCTCGCGGTTCCCGGCCCTGCTCGCGGAGCTCCTCCGGCGCGGCCACTCCGACGACGAGGTCCGCGGGATCGCCGGCCGCAACGTCCTGCGCGTCATGCGAGACGTCGAGGCGGCCGCGACGCGGCTCCGGGCGCTCCGTCCGCCGTCGGAGGCCACCATCGAGGAGCTCGACGGGACGGACGCGACATCCGGAAGCACGTGACCGCCTGAAGCGCCGTCACGTGGGTCCTGCGTGGCTCCACTCGCCCGGCAGCCGGACCGGGCAGCCGCCAGAATCGGTCGGCCATCGACGGTCCGCACGCGGTAGAATCACGGCCGGTTCTGATCGATGGTGACGCTGCCGCATGCCCGCGACCCCGAGGTGCGGCCGCATCGCCTCATGCCGAGAGACAGGGAGAGCCTCATGGACGAGAAGCCAGGCGCGGCTGCACCCAGCGACTTCGCCGCTGCCGAGCGGTCCGAACCCCTGACGCCGGAGGAGCAGCAGGAGGAGCTTCTCGAGGGCGATTTCGCTGGTGGCGAGCGGACCCTCCCCCTGACAGAGGAGGAGAAGCTGGAGGCGGGTCTGCACGGCGACTTCGCCGGTGGCGAGCGGACCATCCCCCTGACGCCGGCGGACGATGTCCCCGGGAGCTTCGCCCCCGACGAGAAGTAGGAGCGCCGGCTCCACGAGTGGAAACGCGGTCGGCTCGAGCCGACCGCGTTTTCCTGATCGCCCCGCGTCGGGCATCGACGCCGCAGCGGTCCGTTCACCGCGCCGTCGGACCCGAAGACGGCGGCGGCGCAGGCGGCGAACACCGGGGCGCCGCCGCGATCTGGCAGGGAGCCCGTGAGTCACGGCCGCGCTACCGATCGGCACCGAGATAGGCCAGCACCGCCCGCACGCGGCGGTGGTCATTCTGCGACTCGGGCAGGTCGAGCTTGCCGAAGATGTTGCTGATGTGCTTCTCGGTCGCGCCCTCGGTGATCCCGAGCGCTCCGGCGATCCCCGCGTTCGTCCGGCCCTCGGCCATGGCCCCGAGCACCTCGCGCTCCCGTGGCGTGAGCGCGCTGAGCCGGTCGTCCCGCCGGCGTCGGATCATGAGCTGGGCGACGACCTCCGGGTCGAGCGCGGTTCCCCCGGCAGCGACCCGGCGGAGGGCCTCCATGAACTCGCGGACGTCGCCGACCCTGTCCTTGAGCAGGTAGCCCACACCGCCGGCGCCGTCGGCGAGGAGCTCGCTCGCGTACTGCCGCTCGACGTACTGGCTCAGGACGAGCACCGGGGATCCGGGGATGCGCCTGCGCGCCTCGATCGCCGCGCGCAGCCCCTCGTCGCGCTGGGTCGGGGGCATACGGACGTCCACGACGGACACGTCGGGGCGGTGCTCCACGACCGCCGCCACCAGCGATGGGCCGTCGCCGACCGTGGCGACCACCAGCGCGCCACTCTCCTCGACGAGGCGGACGAGGCCTTCGCGCAGGAGCACGGAATCCTCGGCGATGACCACCCGGAGCGCGAGGCCGTTCACGTGCCGATGATGCACCGCTCCGCTGCGTCCTGGGCGGGGTG
>JBAWVU010000471.1:0-2041 GCA_037147135.1 Chloroflexota bacterium | reverse complement strand
CCTGCGCTCACGAGCATCCTCACGGTGCTCGCGTACCTCGGCTGGAAGCGCGGCAAGCACCACGCCATATGCCATCTTCGAGAGCGGCGGATGCTCCGTCCGATAGTTCAGCTCGGTGAACGCGGCCCAGTCGCCCGCGCGGATCGCGGCCGCGTACTGCTGGCCCGCGCGCAGGTAGTCGTCCTCGTCGTAGTCGATCCGCAGCCGGTCGACCGCCTGGAGCCGGACCCCTGCACCGATGAGGACGACGGCGACCACCGCGAGGACTGCGGCCCCGCGCCGGAGCCACGCGTTGCGGCGGCCCCCCTTCTCGTCCATCCGCCCGCGTCTACCGCCCGGGGCCGGGATCGGCCACGTACGGGTCGGGGATCGGGTCGCCGAGGCCCACTGGCTCCGCCGTCTCGGCGGCGAGCGCCGCGTACCCTGGCTTGATCACCCGCTCGATGATGGCGATCCGATCGTCGAAGTGCGCGAACGCGCTCTTCATCGCGTTGATCGTCAGCCAGCGGACGTCGTCCAGCCTGTAGCCGAACGCCTCGGAGAGGGCGGCGAACTCGCTCGAGAGCGTCACGCGACTCATGAGGCGGTTGTCCGTGTTGACGGTGACCCGGAACTGGAGACGCCGGAGGAGGTCGATCGGGTGCTCCGCGACGGAGGGCGCTGCGCCCGTGTGGACGTTGGACGTCGGGCACATCTCCAGCGGCACGCGACGGTCGCGCACGTACTCCGCGAGGCGTCCCAGGCGCGCGGTCCCATCGGGCAGCACGGTGATGTCGTCCACGATGCGCACGCCGTGCCCGAGGCGCTCCGCACCGCACCACTGGAGCGCCTCCCAGATCGACGGCAGCCCGAAGCTCTCCCCGGCGTGGATCGTGATGTGGAAGTTCTCGCGGGCGATGTAGTGGAACGCGTCGAGGTGCCGGGTGGGAGGGAAGCCGGCCTCCGCTCCGGCGATGTCGAAGCCGACGACTCCGGCGTCGCGCCACCGGACGGCGAGCTCCGCGATCTCGAGCGAGTGCGAGGCCGTCCGCATCGCCGTGACGAGCGTCCGGACGTCGATGGGATGGCCCGCGGCGGCGCTCGTGGCGGCTCCACGGCGGAAGCCCGCGAGGACCGGCTCCAGGACCTCGTCGAGCGTGAGCCCGCGCGTCGTGTGGAGCTCCGGCGCGAAGCGGATCTCCGCGTAGACGATCCCGTCCGCGCCGAGGTCCTCGGCGCACTCGGCGGCGACGCGCTCGAGCGCGTCCGGGGTCTGCATGACTCCGACGGTGTGGGCGAACGTCTCGAGGTAGAGCTCGAGGCTCTTGCGGCCGGCGCCTCGCGTGAACCACCTGCCGAGCTCGACTGGGTCGGTCGTGGGCAGGCCGGCATAGCCGGTCTCGGCGGCGAGATCGACGACCGTGGAAGGACGGAGGCCACCGTCGAGGTGATCGTGGAGGAGGACCTTGGGTGCGCGGCGGATCGTGTCGGTCGACATCATCGTCCCATGATGCGCCGCGACGTCGCCTTCGTGAGCCCGGCCGTACACTCGAGCCGACCGATCCCGACATCCCGGAGGTGGCTGCCATGTCCCGTTTCACCGACACCATCGGCGCGCAGGTCGCCAACGAGTTCGGCGCGTCCCAGCAGTACGTGGCGATCGCGGTCTACTACGACGGGGAGACGCTCCCGCAGCTCGCGGCCTTCTTCTACCGACAGGCGGTGGAGGAGCGGAACCACGCGATGATGCTCGTCCAGTACCTGCTGGACGCGGGCGAGCAGCCGACGATCCCCGGCATCGCGGCCCCGCGGACCGCGTTCGCCAGCCCGGCCGAGCCCGTCGCGCTCGCGCTCGCACAGGAGCGGATGGTGACCGAGCAGATCACCGCGCTCACGCGGATCGCCCGCGAGGACGGCGACAGCCTCGGCGAGCAGTTCCTCCTGTGGTTCCTCAAGGAACAGGTCGAGGAGATGGCGAGCATGACCGCCCTGCTGCGGACGGTGGAGCGCGCCAGCGAGTCGAACATCCTCCTCGTCGAGGACCACCTCGCCCGGACGACCG
>JBAWVU010000470.1:0-2054 GCA_037147135.1 Chloroflexota bacterium | reverse complement strand
CAGGTCCGCGTCCTGGCCGCGTCCCACCGTCCCGATGATGGTCGTCTTGAGGCCCGCCAGCCTGGTGACGTTGAGAGGCGAGCCTTCGCCGTACTTGACGACCGGCTCGCCTGCCATGTTGCGCCCGGCGATGCGGCCCTTGGCGAGCGCGACGTTCCAGAGCACGTCGAGCGTGCGGCGACCCGTGTGCTCGTCCCATACCTCGGCCACATCGCCGGCGGCGTAGATGTGAGGGTCGCTGGAGCGGAGGTAGGCGTCGACCAGGACCCCCCGGCCGCAGGCGAGCCCGGCCGCCGCGGCCAGCTCGATGCGCGGGCGCACACCCACCGCCACGGCCACGATGCTGCAGCGGACGAGCAGGCCTTCGCCGGTCTCGGCAGCCGTCACCCGTCCGTCACGGCCGTGGATCCGCGCGAGCTCGGTGAAGGGGTGGAGGTCCACGCTCTCGCGCCACAAGGCCTGCTCGACGATCCGCGATTCCGATTCCGAGAGGACGTTGCTCCAGTAGCGCTCTCTGCGCATGAAGTAGTGGACGTGCACCCCGCGCGCCCGCAGGCCCTCCACGATCTCGAGGGCGGTGATGCCTCCGCCGACGACCACCGCCACCTTGACGCCGCGGGCCCTGCGGGCGATGTCGCGGGCGTCGTCCATGTCGTCGAGCTTGACGACTCCGTCGAGCTCGACGCCGGGTATCCCGGGCATGATGGCTCCCGACCCGGTGGCCAGCAGGAGCCGGTCGTACTCGAGGAGCCGGCCGCTCTCGAGAGCGACCCGGTGTTCGGCGGGGTCGACGCCGATGGCGCGTTCACCGACGAAGCTCAGGCCGAGCGTGGCGATCTCCTCGCGCGAGAACGGGAAGAGCTGCTTCTCGGGCATCTCGTTCGTCAGGAAGTACGCGAGACCGGGCCGCGAGTAGAAGCCGTGCGGGTCGGCGCCGACGACGACGATCTGTGCGCTCTCGTCGGCGCTGCGGATCGCCTCGGCCGCGGCCATGGCGCCCGGCCCGTCTCCGATCAGGACGTGGCGGCGGACCACGTCAGCGACGTCCCCGGTCGCGGCGCGATGCCGGTGCGGACGTGATGGGCTCGAAGCGCAAGAGCCCCCGCGGGCAGCGTTTGACGCACTCGCCGCAGGTCAGGCATCCGCTGTCGTGCACCGGCTCGCCGCGCCACACGTGACGCCGCACATCGATCCCCATGGGGCAGTTGAACGAGCACATCCCGCACTGCACGCAGCGCGCCGCCTCAGGCGTGACCCATGAGGTGGCGAGGCGCAGAAAGCGAGTCTTGTCGGCTGCGAACCAGTCCACGATTTCCTAAGTATGCTCATGGTGTCCTTAAGGTGGAGATAACGCCACCCGCCGGGCGCACATGCCCGTCCTCCCGGTAGTAGGATTGCGCGGTCGCGGCTGGGGCCGCGGCGTTCGTGTTTCTGGCCTCCCACCATCGAGGGGGACGACATGGTCACGCTCAAGGACTCTCGCGCCCTGCGCGGCGCCAACTACTACAGCTACCGTCCGGTGGTCGTGCTCAGCGTCGACCTCGGCGAGTACGACGAGGTGTTCACGAGCGAGATCGAGGGCTTCACGGACGCTCTCGTCGCGCTCGTCCCGAGCCTCGAGGAGCACCGCTGCTCGGAAGACGAACGCGGCGGGCTCATCAAGCGCATGCGCGAGGGCACCCTCCTAGGGCACGTCATCGAGCACCTCGCCCTGGAGCTGCAGTACATCGCCGGCATGGAGGTCGGCTTCGGCAAGACCATCGACACCGACGAGCCCGGCGTCTATCAGGTCATCTACAGCTACTGGGTGGAAGAGGCCGGCATCGTGGCCGGCGAGCGCGCCATCGACGTGGTGAACGCCGTCCTCGCGGGCAAGGCCGAGGAGGTCGACCTCGAGGGCATCTTCCGCGAGCTCGAGGACATCGGCGCCGACCACTACCTGGGCCCGTCGACGGCGGCCATCGTGGAGGAGGCGGAGCACCGCGGCATCACCGTGCTCCGCCTCGACGACTACAACCTCGTGCAGCTCGGCGAGGGCAAGTACCAGCGCCGCA
>JBAWVU010000469.1:0-2063 GCA_037147135.1 Chloroflexota bacterium | reverse complement strand
GAGGAGGACGGCATCGCCGCGCCGACCAGCGTCGAGGAGTACCTGGCCCCGCTTCCGGAGGGATCGCGCGCAGCGATGGAGCAGCTCCGACAGGCGATCCGGGACGCGGCGCCCGGGGCGACGGAGACGATCGCCTACGGGATGCCGGGGGTGAGGACCCCGGACGGACGGCTGCTCGTGTCCTACGCCGCGTTCACGCGCCACTGCAGTCTCTTCCCCGCGAGCACAGCGGTCCTCGAAGCACTCGGGGAGGAGCTGGAGCCCTACTTCACGGGGAAGGGAACGATCCGCTTCCGCGCGGACAGGCCCATCCCATTGGTCCTCGTGAAGAAGATCGTCATGGTGCGGATCGAGGAGAACGCGGCGCGCGCACGCCATCGCCCGGCCCGCTGACCTGGTCGCGCCCCCGTCAGGCGGCGTCGCCCCGCGCGCTTGCCCGGAGCTCGGCGGTGGTGGGCAGCATGGGCTTCCCGCGGCGGGCCACCTTGAGGAGGATCCACGCGAGCGGGATCGGCACGAACCAGAAGTAGAGCCGATAGAGGAAGACGCCAGCGGTGATCGCCGCGGTGTACTGCTCCCCCGCGATCGCGGTGAGCCCCGCAATGAAGAGCAGCTCCGGCACGCCGGCGCCGCCGGGCGACAGCGGGATGATCGTGATGACCATGACGAGCGAGTAGACGCCGAAGATGATGCCCGGGGTCAGGACGTCGGCGGGCACGCCGCACATCCGGAGCGCCACCGTGAGGACGAGCACCCAGGCGAACTGGGAGGCGATGGAGGTCGCCATGGCGGCGAGGCCGCGCCGGCGGATGACGACGCCGAGCTGGTCCCGGAACCGGTGGATCGCGCCCGAGACATCAGGTGCTTCGTTCCGGCCGAGCCTGTGCATCACCCACGCCGCGAGCCGCTGCCCGTTCTGCCCGAGCCAGTCGGCGACCTTCTCCGACCGCACGATCGCGACGATGAGCACGACCGCGACGATGAAGGCGACGGCGCTGACGATCGCGATCGTCCAGGCCCTGCCGGCGTTCTCCTTCCCGGCCAGGTCGCCGGTGGCCGCGAGCGTGATGATCGCGAAGAGCGGCAGGAAGAGACGGCTCAGCATGTTGACGATGCCGTAGAGGGCGATGCCCGACGTGGCCGGGATGTTCGGGATGCCCCAGCCGCGGACGACGACCCAGAGGACGCCCATGTTCCACGGGCCGAACGGGATGCTCGCGCCGATGCCGGCGAGGATGAGCCACGACGTGGGCCCGCGGAGCACCGACAGCCCCGGGATGAGCGCGCAGAACACGAGGCCGCTCACGAGCCAGGCGATGGCGCCGAGGACGGTGATGACGACGACCTGGTCCGGCGTGAGGGCCCTGAAGGCCGCGAGGACCTCGCTGTAGTTGACGCCGGTCGCCGGGAGGATGACGCCGAAGACGACGAGCAGGACGCCGACGATGAGGCCGGACCGCATGAGCGCCGCACGACGGCTCGGGGGTGCCGCGGCCGCAACTGTGTCCGTGCCGATCGTGGGATCGGGGTCGCTCGGGGCCGCGGGCGTGGCTGGGCCTGCGGATGCGGCGGTGTCGCTCCTAGGATCCGCTCCAGTCTCGTTCACGTGTCTATCGCCTCTCTTGCGCCGGGTGCCAGGTCAAGGAGTGGGTCCGGACAGGGATTCTGGGCTCTCCGTCGCGGGCCCGCGGTCGCTCTCCGCGCCCACCGTGCTCACCGCGTCACCCGCATCGCCGGGGCCGTTGCCGAGCACGAAGAGGACCGTGCGCCACGTCGCGGCGACGACGCCGATGAACGGGACGACGATGAACATCCCGAACACGCCGGCGATCGTCGAGCCCGCCGGGATCGCGATGAGCACGACCGCGGGATGGAGGCTCACCGCCCGCCCGTAGACGAGCGGCGCGACGAAGTTGCCCTGCACGATGTTGAAGACGATCGTGAAGACCGCCATGACCGCGATGTCCGTCGGCGACCCGACCGCCACCGTCACGAGGAAGGCGATGCCCGTCGTGATGAAGGAGCCGATGTACGGGATGAACCCGCCGAAGAACGAGAGGACG
>JBAWVU010000468.1:0-2063 GCA_037147135.1 Chloroflexota bacterium | reverse complement strand
GGTCGACGGTGAGCTGCTCTCCTCCCGGGTGACCCTCACGGACATCTCCGCGCGCAAACGGATCGAGGCGACGCTCCACGAGAGCGAGGCGAAGTACCGCCAGGTCGTCGAACGCGCCAGCGATGGCATCGCGATCCTCCAGGGGGGCGTCGTCGTCCTCGCGAACGAGGCCCTGGCGGGAATGTCGGGCTACTCGGTCGATGAGCTCACGGGCATGCGTTTCCTCGCCGGCGCACAGGAGGGGCAACAGGAGATCGCGGAGCGCGTGCGCCGCCGGCTTGCCGGCGAACAGCTGCGGACCGACTACGAGATAGACCTCCTGCGCAGGGACGGCTCGCCGTTCACGGCAGCGGTGAGCGCGGGCGTCATCACCTTCGATGGCGCAGCGGCCGACCTGGTGCTCTTGCGCGACGTCAGCGAGCACAGGCGACAGGAGGAAGCGCTCAGGCGGAGCGAGGCAGAGTTCCGAAGGATCGTGGAGACGGCCGTCGAGGGCATCATCGTCCTGGACAGCCATGCCCGGATGACCCTCGTCAACCAGCAGATGGCAGATCGGCTCGGATACACCATCGAGGAGATGGTCGGGCTTCCGTTCGCTTCATTCCTCGTCGACGAGGAGATGGCCGACCACAACGCGCAGATGGTGATCCGTGCGCGAGGAGAAGGCGCTGTCTACGAGCGCTGCTTCCGGCGCAAGGACGGCGGCGAGAGCTGGGCGCTCATCTCGGCCCGGGCGCTCGTCGATGCCGAAGGCAAGTTGGAGGGGTCGTTCGCGACCCTCACCGACATCACCGCCCGCAAGCAGGCCGAAGACGCGTTGCGGGAGAGCGAGGAGCGCTACAGGAGCCTGTTCGAAGACAACCATGCAGTCATGCTGCTCCTTGACCCGGAGAGCGGAGCGATCGTCGACGCGAATCCCGCCGCCAGTGCCTGGTATGGCTGGAGTCGTGCAGAGATGCTGGCCATGCGCATCGACCAGATCAACACGCTGTCCGCCGAGGACGTGCGGGCGGAGATGGAGACGGCGCAGGCGAAGAGGCGCAGGGTCTTCAGCTTCAGGCACCGACGGGCCGATGGCACGATCCGCGACGTGGAGGTCTACAGCGGGCCGATCGCGCTGAAAGGCAGGACGCTGATCTACTCCCTGGTCCATGACATCACGGAGCGCAGGCAGGTCGAGGCCGAGCTGCTCGAGAGCGAGGAACGGTTCCAGCGCGTCTTCGACTCCACCCGCGACCTGGTATCCATCCTGCGACCGGTCCGTGATGAGGACGGAGCCATCGTCGACCAGGTCGTCGAGTGGGCGAACGCGACGTGGCGCTCATGGTTCGGCTGGGCGGATCTCGACCCGCGCGGGCACCGACTCCTGGAGATCGCCCCGTGGCTCGCCGGCATGCTTCCGGTCTACGCGCGTGTCATCGCGACCGGGGAGTCGGACCGGGCGGACCTGCAGGTCCCCGACGGCCGATGGCTCGACGCCGACTTCATCGCGTTCGGCGACGGGCTGCTCGTGGTGTCGCGCGATGTCACCGAGCGCAAGCATGCAGAGGAGGCGCTGCGCGAGAGCGAAGCCCGGTACCGGGCGGTCGCCGACTCCGCGACGGACGCGATCATCACGGCTCGCGACTCGGGGGAGATCGCCGCGTGGAACGCCGGCGCGGAGCGCATGTTCGGCTACGCGGAGGCTGAGGCGGTCGGCCGGCCTGTGTCACTCATCGTGTCGGGCCGACACCTCGACGCCCACGGGGTCGGGGTGGAGCGGTTCCTGGATCGAGGCGAGCCACGCGTCATCGGCAGCGTGGTGGAGCTCGAAGGACGGCGTCGCGACGGGACCGACTTCCCGATCGAGCTCTCGCTCGCCGAATGGACGGTCGCCGACCAGCGGTTCGTCACGTCCATCATCCGCGACGTCGCCACGCGCAAGGCCGCGGAGGAGGAGCTGCTGCGCCTCAACGATGAGCTGGCGGCCAAGGCCGCCGTGCTCGAAGTCGCCAATGCGACCATCACTCATCTCGCCGCGACGGACGACCTCACCGGCCTCGCGAACCGTCGTCGGTTCCACG
>JBAWVU010000467.1:0-2077 GCA_037147135.1 Chloroflexota bacterium | reverse complement strand
CGCGCAGGCTGCGGCCGTCGCCGCGCGTGACCGGGATCGCCGGCGCAGTCTCCGGCCATGGATACGAACGGAACGCGGACGGGCGCCGCCATGGCCCGCGCACGGGTCGATGCGGGGTCACAATGCCGACGATGTGCCCGATGACGTCCCGCGATGACTCGCGAGCTCGACCTGCCACCGTTCGGACGCCCGTTGGCGTCGCCGGCCGGAAAGCCTGACGGTGCGCATCCTCGTCGCCGAGGACGATCGAGGCCTCCAGGAGGTCCTCGCGCTCGGCCTCCGCGATGCCGGCTACCACGTGGACGTCGTCGACCGAGGTGACGACGCGATCGACCAGCTCGGCTGGTACGAGTACGACGTCGCGATCATCGACTGGAGGATGCCGGGCGCGGAGGGCATCGACGTCGTGGCGTGGGCGCGGCGTCACGACCGTCCGACGGCCCTCCTCATGCTCACGGCGCGCGACACCCCTGCCGACCGGATCCGCGGCCTCGACACCGGGGCGGACGACTACCTCGTCAAGCCCTTCGACTTCGGCGAGCTGCTCGCCCGGGTCCGGGCGCTCCAGCGCCGGCCCCGCGGCGTCGACCGGCCGATCCTCGCGTGCGGCCGGCTCACGTTCGACCCGGTGACCCGCGTCGCCGCCATCGGGGAAGACCCGGTCGGGCTCACGGCGACCGAGCTGCTCATCCTCGAGATCCTCCTCCGACGGGCGCCCGCGGTCGTCGACCGCAAGGCGATCGCCGAGCATGCCTGGGCCGACGAGACCGACCCGCTCGGCTCGAACGCCATCGACGTCCAGATGAGCCGCCTCCGCGCGAAGCTCGTGGGCGCCGACGTCCGGATCGTCACGGTCCGCGGCGCCGGGTATCGGCTGGAGGCCGCATGAGCGCCGCCCGTCCGTCCGAGGTCCACGGACTTTCCATCCGCGTCGCGCTCGCCGCGACCGGGCTCGTCGCGGTCGCCTATCTCGCCATCGCAGCCGCCGTCGTGGTGATCGTCACCCAGAACCTCACGGCCCAGGTCGACCAGCGCCTCACGAGCTCGCTCTCCCATGTCCCCCACGAGCCGTTCCCCGGAGGCGGGGGGTTTGAGCCCCCGCCTCCGGACCGTCCGTTCGGGCCGACGACCCTCGTCTGGACGATCAAGGCCGACGGCGCGGTCGTCGCGGGCTCCGCGGTCATCCCCGCGCTGCCCGCGGAATACCAGGCCGTGACGAGTCCGCGGACGGTCACGATCGACGGGACCGAGATGCGGATCGCGGGCGCGCCCGCGGGCGGCCCGCAGAACGGCGACTACGTCGTCGTGGGCCAGACCCTCGACATGGTGAACGAGGCGCAGACGACGGTCATCCGGGCCGAGCTCATCATCGGGCCGATCCTCTTCGTCATCGTGTTCCTCGGCTCGATCGCGATCGGACGACGTGTCGCGGCCCCGATCGAGCGCGCGCGACAGCGCCAGCTCGAGTTCACGGCCGATGCGAGCCACGAGCTCCGCACGCCTCTCGCCGTCATCGAGGCGAACACGAGCCTCGCGCTCGCCCAGGACCGCAGCGCCGACTGGTATCGCGCCGCGTTCGTGCGGGTGGACGGCGAATCCCAGCGGATGCGCCGGCTCGTCGAGGACCTCCTCTGGCTCGCCCGGTTCGACGCCGCGCAGGCACCGCCGTCCTCGGAGCCGGTCGACCTCGGCATCCTCGCCTCGCGGACCGCCGACCGTTTCGGCGCGGTCGCGGAGACGCGCCGGCTCACGATCGACGTGCACGCACCCGAAGGCCTCGTCCTCGCCGCACCGCCGGAGTGGATCGACCGGCTTCTCGGCGTCCTCCTCGACAACGCGTGCAAGTACTCGCCGGAGGGGGGCACGATCGGCGTCGAGGTGGCCGTGAGCGGCGGCCGGACCCACCTCACCGTCGACGATGCCGGGCCGGGCATCGCCGAGGCCGACCGCCAGCTCATCTTCGACCGGTTCCACCGCGCGACGAGCGCAGAGAGCGGTGCCGGGCTCGGCCTGGCGATCGCGGACGCGATCGTCCGGGCGGCCGGCGGGCGCTGGCAGGTCGGGACGTCGGCGGCGG
>JBAWVU010000466.1:0-2079 GCA_037147135.1 Chloroflexota bacterium | reverse complement strand
ACCCCGACGCCGGTCCCCTCCGCCGCGCCCTCGACCTCCCCCGCGGCATCGTCCTCGGCGGCCCCGTCCGGGAGTCCGGCCGCCAGCCTATCGGCTGCGCCGAGCGGGTCCGTCGCGCCGAGCGGGTCCGTCGCGCCGAGCGCGTCCGCCGCCATCTCCCCCGGAACCGGGACCCCTGCCCCCACGTCGTCCGCGGCTGCGTTGGGGACGGCCGTCCCGGGAGAGACGCTCGCCCCGGCGAGCCCGCTGCCGTCGTCGTCGCCGGTCGCCGTGCCGACCGTCCCGCAATCAGGACCGCTCGGCGCCGTGGCGACGGCCCTCCAGGAGCAGTTCGGCCCCATCGAGGCCACGCGGGATCTCACGACCGTCGGGCCCGTCATCAGCTCCGAGCTGACGACGCAGGCGATCATCCTCGTGCTCCTCGGGTCGCTCGGTATCATGATCTGGATGACGTTCCGCTTCCGGAACTGGAAGTTCGGCGTGACGGCGCTCATCGCGCTCCTCCACGACGTCATCGTCGTCGTCGGGGTCTTCGCGATCCTCGGCACGTTCTTCGGCACCGAGGTCGATGGCCTCTTCATCACGGCGATGCTCACGATCATCGGGTTCAGCGTCCACGACACGATCGTCGTGTACGACCGCGTCCGGGAGAACAAGGCCCGTCACGCGGGCGAGCCGATCGCGGCGATCGTCAACCACTCGATCATGCAGACGCTCGGACGGTCGATCAACACGAGCCTCACGGTCGTCTTCACGCTCACCGCGCTCCTGCTGTTCTCGGGCCCGTCGATCCGCAACTTCATCCTCGCGCTCCTCATCGGCATCATCTCGGGGACCTACTCGTCGATCTTCGTGGCCAGCCCGCTGCTCGTCGTCTGGGAGGAGTGGGCGGAGAAGCGCCGACAGGAGCGCGCCGCCGCGTCGAAGCCGGCCCGCCGCGCGACAGCCTGACGGACCCGCGAGCGGGATCGACGAGGGGCGGCAGACCCGGCCCCCGCCCGGCAGTGGATCCGTGGTGAAGCCGCGTCGGGCAGGATGGCGCGCATGATCGAGCCCCGTTACCGCTGGCGCTTCCCGGATCCCCGCCCGCTGGACCGCGCGCACCTTGCCGCCGCGCGTGACCGCGGCCTGTCGGACCGGGTCGCCGGACTCCTCGCCGCCCGCGGTGTCGCCGGTCCCGCCGATCTTGACGCGTTCTTCGGGCCGCCGTCGGCGGGGTTCCACGATCCCGGGCTCCTGCCCGATGCCGACCGCGTCGTCGACCGGGTGCGGCGGGCGCGCGCGGCGGGGGATGGGATCCTCGTCTGCGGTGACTTCGACGCGGACGGGATCACCGGGCTCGCGGTGCTCGTCCGCACGTTCCGCGCGCTCGGCCTCGATGCCGCGCCGTACGTCCCGTCCCGCATCGCAGAGGGCCATGGCCTCTCCGCCCGGGCCGTGGAGCGTGCCGTCGCGGATGGCCGGTCGCTCATCGTCACGGTGGACTGCGGGTCCAGCAGCCCGGACGAGGTCGAGCTCGCGCGGGCTGCCGGCGTGGACGTCATCGTCACCGATCACCACCACGTCCCCGACCGGGCACCCCGAGCGCTCGCGCTCGTGAACCCGCAACGGCCCGACGCCGTCTACCCGGACCGCCGCCTCGCCGGGACGGGCGTGGCGCTCGTCGTGGCGCGGCTCCTCCTCGGGGAGCTCGGTGGTGACGCGGCTGCCGCGCTCGAGCTCGCCGACCTCGCGACGATCGGGACCGTCTCGGACGTCGCGCCGATCATCGGCGAGAACCGGGCCATCGCCCGCCTCGGTCTCGAGATCCTCCGGCAGCGGCCGCGGCCCGGGATCGAAGCGCTGCTCACGCGCGCCGGGGTGCGCCGCGAGACGCTGGACCTCGAGACGGTCGCGTTCCAGGTCGCGCCCCGGCTGAACGCCGCCGGCCGGGTGGGGGACACGGCCGATGCCGTGGCGCTCCTGCTCGCGGACGACCCCGAGCTGGCCGCCGTCGCGGCGGACGGCCTCGAGAGCGCCAACCGGCTCAGGCGGGAGCTCCTCCGCGATGCGCTCGAGGGCGCCCGCGCGACCCTGCTC
>JBAWVU010000465.1:0-2081 GCA_037147135.1 Chloroflexota bacterium | reverse complement strand
GAAGAGCTCGCCGACGCGGACCAGGCTCGCGCTGACATTTCCGACGTACACGGTCACGACGCGGAGCACGAGGTTCTTCGCGTTGAGGAGGACGACCCGGAGCTCCTCCCGTTCGAGCCGCCCCATCTGGAGCACGAGCCGCTCGCCCACGTCGCGGGGGGCGCGGACGGCCCATCGGCCCGTCGGCCAGTCCGCCATCAGCCGTCGGCCGATCTCGAACGCGGCGGCGAGCTGTGCCGCGCGCGCCCGCCCTACGCCGGGGATCGTCTCGAGCTCGAGCTCGCCCGCGATGGCAAGGCCGGCGAGGCCGTCGTGTCGCGCGAGCGCCTCCGTCGCAAGGTCGACCGCGCTGGCGCCGCGCATCCCGGAGCCCCACACGAGGGCGATGAGCTCGGCCGCCGTGAGCCCGCCGGCGCCGCGGGCGGCGAGGCGCTCCCGCGGCCGCTCCGTCGCGGGCATCTCGGCGATCCGTCGTGCTGCGTGGCGGCCGGCCCCGACCCGGGGGATCGCGTCCATGATCGGGCTCCTCGTTCAGGGGTGGTGTCCCCGGACCCGAACGACGGAAGCCCGCCGTTTCCCTCCGCCATCCGGACCCGAGGACGCTGCGGAGCCTACCGGGCGGGGCTCATCCGGCCCTCACGTGTCCCTCGACGCCGGGTACCGCCGGGATCAGCCGCCGGTGGCCGCTCGCCCGGCGAGCTCGGCGAGGATGAGCGCGACGCCGTTGAACGACGCGTGGAGGGTGATCGACGCCCAGAGCGAGTCGCGGCGGACGAAGACCCAGCCGAGCAGCCATGCGACCGGGAGCCGTGCGATGAACGCGATCGCCCCGATGCGGATCGCCTCGGAGAAGCTCGTCCCATTGAGGGTGAGGACGTGGACGAGCGCGAAGAAGACCGCCCCGCGGACGATCGCCCGCCCCGGTCCGATCCGGCGCCACCACGCTGTGGTCGCGAAGCCGCGGTAGAAGACCTCCTCTCCGATCGGCGCGATGATCGCGGCCGCGAGGAAGTTCAGCGCGACATCGACCGGCCCCTTCGCGATGGGGATCGGGCCGGTCGGCATGACGCCGAGGAGCGCGACGAGGACGGCCGCGACGACGGCCGTGGCGAAGAGCGCAGCGATGCCCAGGACGACGCCCCACGCGACGTCGCCCACGAGCGCGCCCGGGGCGGGGCGGCGGAATCCGATCTCGGCCCACGAGAGCGCGCCCGGCCCGACGACGAGGAGCCGGATCATCGCGAGCTCGGCCGCGGTCGTGATGAGGAGCGAGGCGACGAGAGTGGCCGGCGTGTCGGCCTCAAGGAGGCCCGTGGCGGAGACGAGCGCGGTCACGAGGAGTGTCGTGGCGAGCGCGGCGCCGAACACGAGGAACGGCGACGGTCCGTGGTACCCGGTCACCCCGTCCGCGCGACGCTGGATCCCCTGCGCCCCGGCGGCCGCGACGAGCCCGACAGAGAGCGCGGCGAGCCCGCCCGCGACGAGGAGGAAGGTCGCGAGACCACCGCGGCCCGTCGCGACGATCGCGACGAACAGGCACCCGAGCCCGACGACGCTGAGTGTCCAGCCGACGAAGTAGAAGCCCGGGACGGCCCGGCCCTCGATCGTGAGCATGCGCCGCGCTGCGGAGGGAGCGGGCTCCGGGACCCCGGAATCCGGACCGGGCGGCGCGTCGGGAGCCGCGCCGTTGCGCGGCGCGGTCACCGCGCCGAGGCGCGGCGGCGGGGCGCGGGCTCGATGGATCCGGCCGACGACGCGGACGCGGTCGCCTGCCCCACCACGTCGGGTGCGGTCGCCTGCTCCGCCGGGTCGGGCGCTGGCGCGGCGGCCTCGACAGGCGCTGGCGAGGACGCGGCGGCCCACTCTGCCGGATCGGATGCGGACGAGGCGGACACGACGGTGGCCGCCGAGGCAGGCGGCACGGAGCGGATCGGTCGGGCCATGGGCGCGACGCGCGACGGCTCGAACTCCGATGACCTTCCGACGGAGTCGCCCGACGGGGGCTCATACGGAGACCGCCCCGACGGCGTCGAGGAGACCGCCGACAGCGGGGCGGTCTCCGTATGAGCCCCCGTCGGGCG
>JBAWVU010000464.1:0-2082 GCA_037147135.1 Chloroflexota bacterium | reverse complement strand
CGGTCGAGCACCGCGACGGCCGTCACGGCGCCGTCGAGCAGGCCGGCGGAGAGCTCGAGGAGGCGCTCGAGCGCCGCGTCCTCGCCGTCGGCCCGCGCGAGTGCCTCGGCGATGGCCGTGACGACCGCCGCTTCCCCGGCGCGGGTGAGCCGGGAGGTCTCTGATTGGCCGGGGACTGGCTGACGCTCTGTGGACACGGTCATCCCTCGGGTCGCGGGTCGCGGGTAGCGCACGCCTGCGCGCCGGCCGCTTCGCGGGTCGCTGCATGCGGGCTGGGGCGTGATGGTACACCCAGCACCGGAGCCCTCCGAGAGCCCGGCCCGCCGGAGCGACCGGGCGCGGAGGACGCGCCCTGCGCCGGCCGCGCGCGTGGCGGCGCCCGGCGGCGCGTGCGGTGGCGTGGCCTATACTCCGCCGCGTGAAGCTCATCGTCGCGATCGTCCACCACGAGGATGCGGGGATCCTCGTCGACGCGCTCCTCGACAAGGAGTACCGCGCGACCCGGCTGCACAGCTCCGGCGGCTTCCTCAAGCAGTCGAACGCGACGATGATCCTCGGCGTCGACGACGCGAAGGTAGACGACGTCCTCTCGGTCATCCGCTCGAGCTGTCATTCCCGCTCGCAGGTCGTGAACCCGATGCCGCCGATCATGGAGCCGGGCGAGTTCTTCATGCCCTTCCCGCTCGAGGTCGAGGTCGGCGGCGCGACCGTGTTCGTCCTTCCGATCGAGCGGTTCGAGCGGATCTGAGGGCGACGGGGGCGGGGTGACCGAGCTCCACGAGGTCCTCGCCGAGCGGGTATCGGCCTGGCGAGCCGAGGGCTACCCGTCGCCACACCCGGCGCTCGCGGAGATTCTGACCTACGCCGTCGAAGGCGAGGACGCCACGACCCCATGGCCCGCGAGCGGCAATCTCCGGTTCCTCCGGGCGGCGCAGTTACGTGCCCTCGAGACCTACTGGTATCTCCGGGTCCGCGAGAAGACACCTCATGTGGCCACTCTCTACGAGCGGCTCTTTGCCACGACCACAGACCGACTTGCGGCGCTCGGCCTGGATGCGCCGGCACTCAAGGATGTGGCCTTGGACGTCGGATACGCGGGCCTGCTCGAACGCATCCGGACAGACGACGCGTTCGCCAGGACCCACCGCCTCGAAGCGCTCCGCGAGACCCTTGATCTCGGCTACCCGAGCTACATCCTTGCCTTGGCGATGGGTGCCGGGAAGACCGTTCTCATCGGGGCGATCATCGCCACGGAGTTCGCGATGGCGCTCGACGAGCCGGAGCCGCCAGACGGGATCGGATTCATCGAGAACGCCCTTGTCTTCGCCCCGGGGACCACCATCATCGAGTCGCTCCGCGAGCTGTCGACCATCCCATTTCGCAAGCTGCTGCCCCCACGCCTGTACGACCCGTTCGCGGCCAGCCTGAAGATCACGTTCACCCGCGACGACGAGCGCGACATCCCGGTGGCGCGCGGCAGTCGGTTCAACCTGGTCGTGACGAACACCGAGAAGATCCGGATCCAGGCGATCCCGCGTCGGCGTCAGCTCAGCCTGGCATCACTGCTCGACAGCCGCGAGAAGGAGGCCACCGAGCGGGCCAACCTGCGGCTCCAGGCCATCGCCAGCTTGCCCCACCTCGGGATCTTCAGCGACGAGGCCCACCACACCTACGGGCAGAGCCTCGGGACCCGGCTGAAGCGTGTCCGCCAGACGGTGGACTACCTCCATGCGTCCACGAATGTCATCGCCGTCGTGAACACGACGGGGACGCCCTACTTCGAGCGCCAGCCGCTTCGAGACGTCGTCGTGTGGTACGGCCTTGGCCGGGGGATCGCGGACGGGATCCTCAAGGAGGTCGCGGACAACATCCAGTCGTTCACGTTCGAGGCGGACCAGGCCGACGAGTTCGTGAGCGCCGTGGTGACCGATTTCCTGCATGACTACGGCGACCATTGCCTTCCGGACGGCACGCCCGCCAAGCTGGCGATGTACTTCCCGCAGGTCGACGATCTCGAGGAGCTCGAGCAGCACGTCCAGCTCGCGGTCGTCAATGCCGGACTGCCGCCAACCATCATCCTGC
>JBAWVU010000463.1:0-2082 GCA_037147135.1 Chloroflexota bacterium | reverse complement strand
GGCGGTAGGGCGTCCTGGCGGGCCATGCGGCACAGCGTGCACCCGCGCCGGCAGGCGGCGCAACCCGCGGGATCGCCGGACCGGTGGCGCTCCGACAGGGTGGCATTCCGGTGAGCGTCCACGCGCACTTGTCGGCGTTGACCGTCACCGTCCTGATGGTCTTCCCGCGCAGTCCAGGGAAGCGGCCCTCGGTCGTCCGGCGCGCCTCCCACCCACCGAGGAGAGCCGAGCGCCCGGTGCGATGCAGTCGATCAGCCGACCCAGCGCATCTCAGGCTCCTTCCGAGGGGCGGGCGCCGGCACTGTCCTCGGGTGACCGACGATGATCGGTGCGACCGGCACCCACGTCACCGGGAGGCCGAGGATGCTCTTCCCTTCCTGCGTGCCCAAGAAGCCCTGCGCGAGGCCGATCCAGCACGTTCCCAGTCCGTCACCGTACGCGGCGAGCATGAGGTTCTGGGCCGCCAGCGCGCAGTCTTCGACGATCCACGGCCCCTGCGCGATCCCCGAGATCAGGATGAGTGCCGGTGCGTGATAGAAGAGGTGGAAGTCCGGATCGCTGAGCGACGTCCGGCGACGGTCGGACCGGGGGCCAGCGGGCAAGGTCGCGAGCAGGTGGGACTTCGCGTGCTGCGAGATCCGGTCGAGCAGGCCCTGGTCGCGAACCACCGTGAACGTCCATGGTTGCCCGTTCGACGCGCTCGGCGCGTGCACAGCGGCCTCGATCAGGCGGCGGATGCTCCGGTCGTCAACGGCCTGCGCGGTGTAGTCACGCGTCGAGCGGCGACCGGAGATCGCCTCGCTGATGTCCATCGTGCCAATCCTTCCCGGTCGCGAGCCTGCCGTGCATAGCCTGTCGCGAACCCTCCCTGAACCGCGGGGCCGCGCCGGCTGGGGCCTGCGGCAGGCGCCCGGCGACCGGCTGTGGGCCGCGGAGCCCCGTGCATACGTTCGGGGGACGAGGCAAGGGTACTTCGGGGCCATGGCGACGGGAGGGAACGCATGCGAATCTCGGGCTGGCGGCGTGCGGGGAGTTCATCCGGTCGGTGCGTCAGATGGACGCGTCGAGCACCCCGAGTCGTGATCGCGCCCCGCAACCCGAGGGCAGGACATGAAGTCTCGAGCCGATGTGAAGGCGTTCGTGGACGAGGCCCGGGCCTATGCGCTGCAGGTCGGCAAGGAGAAGGCGATCGCCGCGTTCATGGACACCGGCGGGCGCTTCTACCACGACGGGCTCTACGTATTCGCGTACGACATGAACGGCGTGGTGCTCTGCCTGCCGGCGGAGCCGGAGAACGTCGGCGACGACCGCTGGGACCTGCAGGACTCCCACGGCGTGTACTTCGTGCGGGATTTCGTCGCCGTGGCGAAGGACCCCGGCGACGGCTGGGTGAGCTACGAGTACGTCAACCCTGCCCAGGGCTACCAGGTGCAGCAGAAGACGAGCTGCGTGCGCAGCGTCGACGGGACATGGCTGCTCGGCGCGGGCACGTACAAGGCGGCCGACTGAATGCCATGAAGACGCTCCGCCACGCCGGCGACAGGGAGTGGGCCGCAGCGCGGGGATCATCGCCGGATCACCGGGGCGCCGGGGGTGCTCGAGTGCGGTGTCGTGGGCCGGTCATGAGCAGCCGCCCGACGGCCTACTCCACCGGCTGCTTCGACACCTTCGTGGCGTAGTCGCCGATCTGGTCGAGCGTCACCGAGTCCCCGAGGATCTGCCACGGCGGAGTGGCAGACAAGGAGACGCTGCGAGTCGCAGGGCATTCGGGGAGGGCGCCGTAGAGGGCCTGCGACTGGAGGCGCTTGCCCGTCGTCGCTACGACCACGCGGATCACGGTCTTGTCCCTCAGGCGGATGAGTTCGCCGGTGACCCCGTCGCTCCTCGTGTAGGTCCCGCACGAGCCGCTCGGCTTCGCCTCTGCGCTCTCCGGGCAGATGACCAGCCGGATCATCTCGTTCGTCCACTCGCCCCCACTCCATCTCTGGTTCGGGCCCAGGTCGGGGTCGATCCAGTCCCACGCCCTGGGCGCACCCCAGGGCCCGGCGATGACCAGGGGGTGAACCTTGCCGGCATAGGGGG
>JBAWVU010000462.1:0-2083 GCA_037147135.1 Chloroflexota bacterium | reverse complement strand
GGGCCCGGGCCCGCGATGCGGGCCTCCGCGCGCTCATCGCCTGCGTGCGGCCGACGGACAAGCATCAGTACCCGCTCGCCGACATCGGCCGGTACGCGACATGGACGCGACCCGACGGGCTGCCGTTCGACGCGTGGATCAGGCTCCACGCTCGGCTCGGCGCGAGGGTCGTCCGCGGCGCTCCGCGCTCGATGACGATCACCGGCACCGTCGCCGAGTGGGAGCGATGGACCGGGATGACGTTCCCCGACTCCGGCGAGTATGTGGTGCCGTTCGCGACGAACCCGATCACGATCGACCGCGAGGCGGACCTCGGCACCTACAACGACGCGAACGTCTGGATGGTCCACCGCCTCGATTGAGCCCCGGATCTCTCGGCGCACAGGGCCGGGTGTCATCGGCGCTGCGCACCGCCACGACGGGCTCGCCGTCGACGTGCCCCCGCCGGGGACTTCGGCGACCTCGGCCCTCACCCGGCCGACATCGTCGGCTCCGCGGCGACCCGACCGCCCGTGCTGCCCGGCCCGGTCCAGGCGCTGGCCGACCGGATCGGGATCGGTGCGTTCATCCACGGCTTCGTGCCGACCGAGCTCGTCGTCGCGATCGGTGGCCCGGATGACCCGCTCGCGGTCCCGCTCGTCGTCCTCATCGCCGTCTTCCCGACGATCTTCACGATCGGGATCCTGATCATCGGGTAACCTGCTCAACTCCCTCCCCTATCGACCATCCCGGAACACTGGTCGAGCGTGCCCGGATCGAATGGAGGCTAACCCGGTGAAGACGATCGAAGTCCTCGGCGCCGGCTGCGACGACTGCCACCCCTGGAGCAGGCGGCGATCGACGCGGCGGCAGTCGCGGGCGTGGAGGCCGAGAGCATCAAGGTGACCGACGACGGCCAGACCCTGATCCACGTAGACCGGGGCGCCCGGCCCGCATGAAGGCGCGCACGATCCGGGTCCGGCTCGACGGACAGGGGCACGTCATCCTGCCTCCCGAGCTGGTCGAGCAGTTCGGGTTCGTCGACGGTGCGGCCGTCCGCGTCGAGGAGCGCGGCGATACGATCGCCCTGGGACGGAGCACCGCGAGCCTTGCGCGGGTCTACGTGGAGCCCACCACCCTCTGCAACCTCCAGTGCCGCACGTGCATCCGGAACGTGTGGGACGAGCCGCCGGGGATGATGTCGGCGGAGACCTTCGATCGGATCATCGATGGCGTGCGGCACATCTCGCCCCTCCCGACCATCTTCTTCGGCGGGTTCGGCGAACCCTTCGCCCATCCCGACCTCCTCGCGATGCTCACCATGGCGAAGTCGGTCGGCTGCGAGGTCGAGCTCATCACGAACGGGACGATGCTCGACGAGGCCACCAGGCGACAGCTCATCCGGATCGGGCTCGATCGGCTGTGGGTCTCGATCGATGGGGCGACGCCCGAGAGCTACGCCGACGTCCGCCTCTGGGATGCCCTGGCGCAGGTGACACGGGACCTCGCCCGGCTGCGGGCGCTGCGCATCGCGAGCGGCTCGGTCCTGCCGAGGCTCGGCATCGCCTTCGTCGCGATGAAGCGGAACATCGCGGACCTGCCGGAGGTCGTCCGACTGGGGCAGAAGCTCGGCGCCGACCGCTTCTCGGTGAGCAACGTCCTGCCACACACACCCGAGATGCGCGACCAGGTGCTCTACGCGCGATCCATCGACGCGGAGGATGTGGGGCCCACCTCGTGGGCTCCGGAGGTCTCCATCGCCCGGATGGACCTCGACGAGCTGACCGTCGGGCGGCTCGCCCGGGTCGTGGCGGGCCGCGGTGGCCGCTCGCTCCCGGGCCAGGGATGGGGCGTGGGTGCCGGCACGTGCCCGTTCGTCGAGAAGGGGAGCACCTCGATCCGCTGGGACGGGGCGATCAGCCCGTGCCTGCCGCTCCTGCACACGCATCGCAGCTACCTCGACTTCCGGCCCCGGACGAGCCGCGCGTTCTCCGTGGCGAACGTCAACGAGACGAGCCTCGCGGAGGCATGGAGCGACGCCGCCTACGTCGAGCTCCGGGAACGGCTCCTCGCCTTCGACTTCTCCCCCTGCACGATCTGCAAC
>JBAWVU010000461.1:0-2089 GCA_037147135.1 Chloroflexota bacterium | reverse complement strand
AGGAGCGGCTCGTCAGAGGCGGGCGCGGTGGCCTTCTTCGTGCGCGGTCGTCGAGGCTCGGGCATCAGGCGCCGCGGTCGACGCGATCGCCCGGCGTCGGGTCGGTGATGGCGTTCGACCTCCGACGGCCATCCGCGTGCGGCGGCGGTCCGACCCGGGATCGCGGCGCGCCAAGCGCGCCGCCCGTGCCCGTTCTCGATCCCATCGCACCGCCCGTCCGTGGATAGCCGGGCAGCATTCCTCTGCCTCACCCGAGCATAGCTGCCCGGCGCATCCTGCAAACTCCGTAGCGCGGTCGTCGCGCGCGTGCGCCCCTCCGGCCCCTGTCGGACCGTCCGACGTGCTCCCGGTGCGCGGCCATCCGCGACGCGCGCCCGGACCGGGCCCGGGGCGCCCGCGTGCTGGATCAGCCCGGCACGCCGCTCGGGGGCTCGAGACGGACCATGGTCGCGCCCCTGCCGTCCGCCTCGAGGACGACGATCCGCCAGCCCTCGATCCGCACTTCGTCCCCTCGACCCGGGAACCTCCCCAGCTGCTCCGCCACGAGTCCGCCGACCGTCGTCGCCTCCACGTCGCCGGGCACCGGCAGCCCCAGCTCCGACTCGAGCCCGCGGAGCGGCGTCGCACCCGGGAGACGGTCGAGGCGCAGAGTCCCGACGCGCGCCACGATCCCAGCCACCAGGTCGTCGAGCGTGAGGACGCCGGCGGTCCCGCCGGACTCGTCGATGACGAGCGCGATCCGCTCGTCGGCGTCCCGGAGCCGCTCGAGGGCTCGCGACGCGGAGAGTGAGCCCGGGATCGCGACGATCGGCCTGACACGCGCAGGCCAGCCCGGGGAGGATTCCACGGCCGGGTCGAACAGGTCCGTCCACCCGACCACCCCGCGGACGTCGTCGGCCGAGTCGCCGTATGCCGGGATGAGCGGGTGGCCCCAGGCGAGTGCCCGCCGCCGCGCGTCGTCGAGCGGGAGGTCGAGCGGGAGCGCGTGCATGGAGACGCGTGGGACCATGACGTCCGCCACGTCCACGTCGCCGAGCGTGAGCGAGCGCACAGCGAGCTCCTCCTCGATCCGGTCGATGGCGCCGCTCTGCCCGCTCGAGGCGAGGAGGAGGCGCAGCTCCGCCTCCGAATGGGCCGCTTCTTCCTCCGAGGCGGGCCGGACCCCGACGAGCCGGAGCATGAGGTTCGCCGTCCCGTTGAGGACGACGATCGCCGGCCGCATGACGGTGTAGAAGGCCTGCAGCGGGAGCGCCACGGCGCGGGAGGTCGCCTCGGGCTTGAGGATCGCGATCGACTTGGGCGCGAGCTCGCCCATCGTGATGTGGAGGAGCGTGATGATCCCGAACCCGAGGGCGAACGCGATCGCGACGACGGCCTGCTCGGATAGGCCGAGCGCGGCGAGCGGCGGCTCGATGATGGAGGCCACTGCCGGCTCCCCGATCCAGCCGAGCCCGAGGCTCGCGATCGTGATCCCGAGCTGCGTCGCCGCGAGGTACGCGTCGAGGTGGCCGGTCACCCCGAGGGCCCGGCCCGCCAGCCGGTCGCCGCCGTCCCGCATCTCCTCGAGGCGCGTGCGGCGGACCTTGACGATCGCGAACTCGGCCGCGACGAAGAACCCGTTGAGGACGACGAGGAAGAGTGCGAGGGCGATGCCGAAACCGGGGTTCATCGCCGACGCTGTCCCTCCCGGCGATCGCCGTGCGCCCGAGACGACCCTAACGCGGCGAGGAGGCCCGGCGCATCTTCTGCGACGGCGTTCCCCGCCGTGGCACCGCAGAAGACACCGACGCGTCGCATGGCCCACAAGTATCGGGCGCCGGACAGGGGGCTGCTACGCGCCTGCCCACGCGCCCGGCCGCATGCGTGATGGGATGCCGCCGTCACCCCTGCCCGGCCAGCACCTCGCGCACCGCGGCGAGGAGCTCGGCCGGCATGTACGGCTTGCCGATGAAGGCCGCGCCCGCGGGGAGCGTCCCTTCGCTGGTGAGGATGTCGCCCGGATAGCCCGAGGTGAAGAGGATCCGGGCCCCGGGGTGCGTCTCCACCACGCGCCGGGCGAGCTCCCGCCCGCCCATCCTCGGCATGATGA
>JBAWVU010000460.1:0-2092 GCA_037147135.1 Chloroflexota bacterium | reverse complement strand
GCACAGGTAGCCGAAGAGCGGGCCGAGGGAGGTGTACGGCGCCCCGCGGGGACCCAGGGGCACGTCCGCGACGAGAAGGGCTTCGCCGCCATCGGGCCCCATGTCCGCGCTGCTCACGATGGTCCCGGTGGCATCGACGATCGCGGAGCCGTTGATCGACTCGCTCTTGACGAAGGAGACCCGGTTCTCCGCGGCGCGCAGCTGCACCGTCGCGATGCGGCTTGGCGCGAGGATCGACCAGTCACCGACCGACGCGCCCATGAGCTGGGCGCCGCCGTTCACCATCTGCCGCGTCGGCTCCTCGAACGAGAAGTCGAAGCAGATGATCATCGCGATCGTGCCGAGGCTCGTCTCGAAGACCGGGTAGCGCACCGGCTGGACGAAGTCCTCGTTGTCCATGATGACCGGGTGGATCTTGTAGTAGATCCCCACGAGGTCGCCCTGCGGGTCCCAGAGCCCGGTCATGTTGCTCGCGAGCGGAAGCTCGCCCACGGACCAGCCCGTCTGGATGTACATGCCGGTCTGCCGGGCGGTCTCCTGCACGAAGAGGTTCGGGTCGGTGCGGGGGTCGAACTTGAGGACCTGCTCCCCCCAGACGGCGAGCTGCGCCCCCTGCGCCGCGGCCTGCTTCGTCATCTCGACGAGCTTCGCGCGGAGCTCCGGCGTGTCGACCCCGATGCCGGCGGCGTCATAGCCCATGCCGGGACCGGGCTGGATCGCCGCGACGCGCACGGACGGCCCCTCGGTCGACCGCACCTGCCCGAAGATGACCGCCCCCACGACCAGCCAGGCGACCGAGACCACCGCGCCCGTCGCGAGGACCTCCCGGAGGGAGCGGGACGGCACCGGAACCCGCACCGGGATCGAGTCCCTCGGCGCCCACCGGCGGTCGATGAGCGCGATGACGCCGAGCGCGATCGCGCAGTTCACCATCACGAGCCAGAAGGTGAGCCCGGACTGACCCACGAGGCTCAGGGGCTGGAGCAGCAGGGGCGCGGGGGCCACGAGCGACGAGTACTGGCCCTCGCCTCCGATGATCAGGGTCTGCCCGAAGAGCATGTCGAACGCGGTCCACGTGACCGGCAGCCCGAGGAGGAAGAAGCGGTAGCCGGTGAGCTCGGCGAGGCGCCGGTCGAACGAGGAGATGAGCGCGCCGATGACCCCGAAGATCGCCGCGCCGAGGAGGAGCGACCAGACGGGGGCGATCTGGGTGTTGAGCAGCCCCCAGGCGAGCCAGTAGCCGAGCCACGCGATCCCGAGGGGCACGCCCGACAGCCCGCGGGGCATGAGCCGGTAGGCGGCGACGATCGCGGGCACCACCGCGACGAACGCGAGCGGCCAGAGGCCGCCGTACTCGCGCTGCGCCATGACCATGAGGGCGGCCGACAGGAGCGACAGCGCGATCCCCGCCAGGAGACGCCGACCGCCGCTGCGGGTCGCCGCCTTGCCTGCTGCGTCCGACTCGGGCGCCACCGGCGTGACCACTGCGCTCATCGGTCTCTCCTGCGCTGAGCCGTGGCCGGCTGACGCCGCCCGGCAGCCCCCCCGGACACCATTCTGCACCGAACGCGACGCCCCCTACCTTCAGGAGTCGCCTCGCCGAACGAGCCTCCTCCGCGAACCAGTGACGCCGCGCGACCCCCCGCGCCCCGCGACCCCGTCAGCGTCCCCGCGGCGCGACCTGCGGCTTCGTGTTGTGCGGGGGGGGAGTATAGACTTCGAGAGCGGAGGGTGCGACACCCACGCAGGATCAGGGTCCGGTCCCGTTGCTGCACAAGGTGGTGCCTGATGCCCGATGCCCGGCGGCCGCGCCCGAAGAAGGCCGCGCCGAGCCCGGATCCGTCGCCGAGCACCGCCGATGACCTGCGGGGGCGAGCCGAGGAGCGCCTCGTCGAGATTCCCGCCGCCTCACCGGCGCCCGAGGACCCCAGGGACGTCGTCCACGAGCTCCAGGTCCACCAGGTCGAGCTCGAGCTGCAGAACGAGGAGCTCCGGCGCACCCAACTCGAGCTCGACGCGGAGCGTGCGAAGTACCTGGACCTCTTCGACCTCGCGCCGGTGGGCTATCTCACCCTGACCGACAAGAACATCA
>JBAWVU010000459.1:0-2127 GCA_037147135.1 Chloroflexota bacterium | reverse complement strand
CGCGGCTTCCTTCGTCGGCTCCGGGCCGGGCCTCTTCTTCCTACCGGCCATGGAGCACCACGCCTTCCCGGAGGGCCTGTCCGACGATGGACCCGACGACCGCGCCGCGACGGACCACCTCGTCGTGCGAGACGACGAAGAGGTCCTTGTCGATCGGGAGGTCGGACAGCATGCGGCGGATCGCGATCCGCGTGGCACCCCGGTCCTCGAGCCGGTCGAAGACGATGAGCAGGTCGACGTCGAGGATCTCGA
Source organism: Chloroflexota bacterium (assembly GCA_037147135.1). Classification (GTDB taxonomy): domain Bacteria; phylum Chloroflexota; class Limnocylindria; order Limnocylindrales; family CSP1-4; genus CAIYQJ01. Next base: position 1,875 of record JBAWVU010000459.1, on the reverse strand, counting down.
TACCGATCACGGAGCCATCTGCCGCGCAGTCGATGCCCCGGGAGTCATCGAGGCGCACCTGGTGATCCCACGTCTCCTCGCTGACCGTCAGGTATGCGGCGTCCACGGACTCGTCGTATTCGAGCAGCAGGTTCGTCGTCATGCTCTGCGGCCCTTGCGCCACACGGTCACGACGCGCCCGTCGTAGACGTCGACCACCACCTCGACGCCCTGCTCGGCGAGCCACCGCGTCCTGATCTCGCGCAACTCGTCATCCTCGGATGGCCGGGTGCTGTCGGGATCTTCATAGGTCAGCTTGATCATCTCGAGGGGGATTCTCTCACGTTCTGGCTCCCGGACGGCGTGGCGGCTCATCAAACTCGGACTGAACGTACCCGACACGTGTGATGAGCCTCCGATCTCCTGTGGTAGCCACCTCATGCCTACGCGCGTCGCGAGCTGGCTGGGCGAACATCCTTCGAGACGGCTCCATCCGCGTACCCTACCCATGTCGGGGAGCCTGAGCCGCCAGAGCATCTAAGGCAGACCCGGGACGCGAGAGCGGCTGGTTCGAAGCCCAGGGTTTCCGTCGCCTGCGAGGGACCGTCCGCTATCCGGAGGCAACGCAACCGTGTCCGAGTACGACCCCCGGGCCTATTGGACCCAGCTCCACCGCGAAGGCACCCTCCGGTCCGTGGGCCAGTCCGGCCTGCCGGTCGAGCTCAACGTGTGGCTCTACCGGGTGCTGGAGAGGAACCTCCGGGCATTCCTGCGCCGGCACCGGCTCACGACGCCCCCGCCACAGCGGGTCTTCGAGGTCGGCGTGGGCACCGGGTACTGGACCCCGTTCTGGTACCACCTCGGCGCGGAGAGCGTCGACGGCTGCGACCTGGCCGAGGAGGCGGTCGACCGCCTCCGGGAGCGATTCCCGGCCGCGACGTTCACGGTGGGCGACATCGTCGACGAAGGCGTGGTCCCGGCCGACGGCTCGTACGATCTCGTCACCGTCTTCAACGTCCTCCTGCACATCATCGACGAGGATCGGTTCGCGTCTGCCGCCCGCCACGTCGCATCCGCCGTTCGCCCGGGGGGCCACGTCCTGCTCGTCGAGCCCGCCCTCTTCCTGGATGCGTCCGTCCGCCCGATCAAGCCGGGGGCCAGCTCCATGGCCCGCCCACTCGCCCGCTACCGTGAGGCGTTCGAGGAGGCCGGACTCGAGTTCGTCACGGCGTCGGCAAGCACGACGGTCGCCAACAACCCGATCGAACACGGGCTCCCCCACATCGGGCGCTTTGTCTGGTCGTGGCGCACGGCGGTCCGCGAGTCGCGGAAGGGTCCGCGGCGCGCGAGCCTCGTGGGTCGGGTGCTCTCGTCGGTCGACCGGCTCGTGATGCCGTCCGGGGTCGCGCCGTCCGGCAAGATCCTCATGTTCCGTCGCCCCGCCGCCCTCCCGTAACGGCCCCGCGGAACGGGCGGGCTGCCGAACGGTCGCCGGCGGACACCCGCTGGAGCGGTCCCCGGCGGCGTCCGCGGCGGCGTCTGCGGCGGCGTGAGATCGCGCGGACACGCGAGGTGGTCTGCGACTTCCTCGTGGGGGACAACGTCTACGGATCCACGCCCGCGTCGCTCGATGCCTGGTTCCCGGGCTTCGCGATGCTGGCACGCCGCGACAGGTAGCCGGGGTCAGCCCGGCGCGGACCTCGAGACGGGTGGCAGGCACTCTCGGCGAGGAAACGCGGCGGACGGGCCGTCGGATCGACGGGGCGGGCGCCTCCCCAGATGAGCGTCTCCGGGTCGAAGGCGTCAGGCATGTGGCCTGATCCTCCCAGGGCAGGGTCGTCCCACCCTCTCCCCCTTGTCATCTACCACCGGTTGAGGGCCTCCAGTGCCCATATG
>JBAWVU010000458.1:0-2130 GCA_037147135.1 Chloroflexota bacterium | reverse complement strand
CGCGCCGATCGCTCCACCGGCCCCGACGTTCATCGCCCCGCCACCGGCCCCCGCGCCAGTGGCCGATGGCGGCCATGGTCGCCTATTGGCCCTGTCGATCGGCGGCATCGTTGTCATCGGACTGGCGATCGGGGCTTTCGCCCTGCTCGTCCGTCCCTCCGGCGGCGTCGGGGCCTCGCCCACGCCGGCGGGTGTCGCAGTCATCGTCTCGCCGACGCCGATGCCGACCGCGACGCCCGACATCCCCTCGGAAGCGATCATGCCGGAGATCACTGACCGGCCGGAGATCACCAGTCAGCCAGAGATCACCAGCCAACCGAATGTCACTGGTAATCCGGATTTCACCGACTGGCCAGACCTCATTGACCAAACCATTCCCCCACCCGGAGAGGTGCCGGCCAAGCCGACGAACGCCAAGTTCGAAGCAGTCTCCGACACGCTCTCGGCCGACGGCACCTCGAGGAAGGTCATCGAGAAGGTGACCTGGGATGCGCCGCATGGGGCGGCGACGGAGTTCCGACTCTATGGGGTGAAGTTCTGTCCCAACGACACACCGACGGCGGCGGATGGCACGCCCTGTCTGGTCGAACATACGGCGTTACCGCCCGAGAAGCTCGAACTCGTGGCCACCGCAGCCGGCGATGCCCGGAGCATGACGATCGAGCACGTGATCGGCGAGGGCATCTGTCCGAATACGATGTGGTGTGACGACACCTACGCCCTGGTGTTGGCCGCCTACAACGAGGTCGGGCAGTCAGTGTTCACGATCGTCAGGTCGAGCGATATCTGCCACACCTGCACGTACTGACCATCTCGGGGACGGGCGAGCGGGAGACCACTGCCTTCAGCCGGTCCGCACGATCGGCCCGAAGAGACTGCGGAACAGGAACAGGGCATCGGCGTGGCTGGGGATCTCGGTGCTGGTGGAGTAGTCGGCCGCGCCGCGTGCATCGGTCAGGCGGATGAAGAGATATGACTCGGTCGCGTTCTCATCGCCCAGTCGTTTCCCCCGCATGACCACGACATCGCTGACAAGGCCAGGCACGAACAGGAGATTGTCTGGCGACTCGGCGATGATGGCCTCGGGATTCATGCGCAGGTAGCGGTCGGCCAGCGGCTCGCCACCGCCTCGGCCGAACAGGCCGCCGAAATGGGAGCCGCCGCCAGCGGCCTTCTGCTCGGCGACGTGGGCTCGCTTCACGGCATCGGTCACCTGGGCGGCGATGACTCGCCGATCGGTGACGACGAGCGTGAAGGCCGTCGAGCGGAACGTGCCGCTCTTGCGTAGCGCGTCACCGATGACCCCGATGATCTGTTCGCCGTCCATACGATCCTGCCGCCCTTCCTCCGCATCTCGACCGTCCTGCTCGCCTTCGGACAGCATGGGCGGGATGAGTCTGCCGTCCAGTCACGATCTCCCTGGGCCCACGAGAATGGGCGGTCTCCGCGCTCCTGTCCGAGGCAGACTGCCACCGAGAACCCCGCCGCACCGGGCCCCCGATCCCGGGGGTCTGCTCACCTGGTTGCCTGTCGAGATCGGTCGACTGCGGGCCGGCTACGACGCCGATGCCGTCATCGTGGCCAACAGATCGAAGGGGTCCTCCGGTCGAGTCCGGTAGCCCCTACATCGTGTGGTCGTCCGTCGGGTTCGCTGCTGGCATCGTCGTCGGCTCGGCGGGCGTGAAGCGCCTGCGCCGTCGCCTGCTCCTGTCGCCGTCCACCGCGCGAGACGGCGTGAACACGATCTCCGGGAGGTCCTTCGCGCCGGTGATCGTGCCGCAGGTCGTCAGCTCACGGGTCGCCCCTAGTCCCAATACCGCTCAGTTAGGGAGGGGCGAGGATACGGATCGCCTCCACGATGATCAGGTGCGGGTGTGGCCAGGCACGATGCTCGGCCCGCTTGACGCCGTAGTTGCTCATCTTGCGTCTGACCACCCGGGCGGCGGCGCGCAGCCGCCGTCGGGGCAGCAGCCCGGCGCAGATCTCGCGGATCGCGCTGATCAGGGCACCCGCGAAATGGAACGGGGCGGTTCCCCGCTCAAGTGCGCACGCTGCGCCGGGCCGCGCGCAGCGAACGGGTGAAGGAGATCCGGTCGGGATCCACGCCCGCGTCGTCGCCGGCGGCGTGCA
>JBAWVU010000457.1:0-2149 GCA_037147135.1 Chloroflexota bacterium | reverse complement strand
CGCGTCGTGAGCCTGCCCTGCTGGGAGCTGTTCGAGGCACAGGTCGCCGAGTACCGTGACGCCGTCCTGCCGCCGGCGGCCAGGCGTCGCGTGACGGTCGAGGCGGGCGTGACGTTCGGGTGGGACCGCTGGGCGGGCGACGAAGGCGCCATCGTGGGACTCGACCGGTTCGGGTCGTCCGCACCCGGCGGGACGCTCCTCGCGAACTTCGGGTTCACGGCGGACCGGCTCGCCGACGTCGGCCGCCGAGTCGTGCGCGACGGGCTCCGCGGTCGCGTGCCGCTCCCGCCCACCGCGGTCGACCATCCGGCCGGCGGCCGGCGCTGACGGCCCGGGCAGGGAGGGACGCGATGCGGATCGGGTTGGCAGCGGACCACGCCGGCGCGCCGCTCAAGGCCGAGCTGCTCGGTCGCCTCGCCGACGAGGGCTACGACCTCGTCGACCTCGGCGGCGATGGGAGCGACCCGACCGACGACTACCCTGACCATGCGCGGCTCCTCGGGCACGCCGTCCGCGACGGCGCCGTGGAACGGGGGATCCTCGTCTGCGGCAGCGGCGACGGACGCGCCGCGGTCTGCCACGACACGTACTCGGCGCGCCAGGGCGTCGAGCACGACGACGTCAACATCCTCTGCCTGGGGGGGCGCGTCATCGGCGTCGATCTCGCCGACGCGTGCGCCCGGGCATTCCTCGACGCGACGTTCAGCGGGAAGGCCCGCCACGCCCGTCGCGTCCACAAGATCGCGGCGATCGAGGCCGAAGAGCAGGCCCGGAGGACCACATGACCGAGACGACACCCGAGGCCCCGCGCGGCCTCGACGCACGCCTGCCGCGGGCCGACCTCGAGGCCGTCTACGCCGCCGAGTTCCGGCGCGCCGACGAGGATCACTGGGCGCGGCGGCTGTTCGAGAAGGACGCGTCCCTCTGGTCGGGCGACGCGACCGTCCAGGAGCGGATCGCGGCCCGGCTCGGCTGGCTCGACGCCCCGACCGACTTCACGGAGCGGATCCCCGGCCTCGAGGCGTTCGGCGACGGGATCCGCGACGCGGGCTTCACGACGGCCGTCGTCGCCGGCATGGGAGGGAGCAGCCTCGCGCCGTGGGTCCTCGGCCGGATGTTCTCCGACGTCACCGACTGGCTCGAGATCCGCGTCCTCGATTCGACCGACCCGGAGGCCGTCAGCGCGATCCTCGGTTCCACGGACCCGGAGCGGACGCTCGTCATCGTCGGCTCCAAGTCGGGCACGACGACGGAGACGCTCGCGTTCCTCGCGTACAGCTGGGACCGCGTGCGACATGCGCTCCACCCGGACCACCGCGACCGGCGCGACATCGTCGGGGCGTACTTCGTCGCCGTGACGGACCCGGGCAAGTCGTACGAGGCGGTCCCGGACGTCGAGGACTTCCGCGAGGCGTTCCTCAACCCGGAGGACATCGGCGGCCGCTACTCCGCGCTCACGTACGTCGGGCTCGTCCCGGCGTCGCTCGCGGGCATCGACCTCGACCCGCTCCTCGATGGCGCACGCCGCATGGCAGAGGACTGCCGGATCGACGACCCCGCGGAGAACCCCGGCGTCGCGCTCGGCCTCCTCATCGGCACGCTCGCCCGCGCGGGCCACGACAAGCTCACGTTCGTCATGGATCCCGGCATCGCACCGCTCGGCGCGTGGATCGAGCAGCTCATCGCGGAGAGCACCGGCAAGCACGGCGTGGGGATCGTCCCGATCGTCGACGAGCCGCTCGGCCCCGTCGCCGCGTATGCGCACGATCGCGTCTTCGTCCGCGTCGCCCTGGAGGGCTCGCCATCCGACGTCCGGTCGCCCGACGGCTTCACGCCCGACGAGCTCATCGACCGCCTCGCGGAGGCGGGCCACCCCGTCGTCCGGCTCTCGGTCGAGGACCCCATCGACCTCGGCGCCGAGTTCGTCCGCTGGGAGGTGGCGACGGCCATCGCGGGGATCGTGCTCGGGATCGACCCCTTCGACGAGCCGAACGTCTCCGAGTCGAAGGAGAACACGCGCCGCGAGCTCCACCGCATCGAGACGAAGGAGCATGTGGTGGCGGCCGATCCCCTCGCGCGCGGCGAGGGCCTCGCCTTCCACGGCGACACGCCGCTCCGGATCACCGCGGGCGACGGGACGCCCGAGGGG
>JBAWVU010000456.1:0-2165 GCA_037147135.1 Chloroflexota bacterium | reverse complement strand
CAGGGACCTCGGTCGAGACTGCGGCCATGGACACCTCGACCCTCACCCTCCTCGACACCCACGGGCCCCTCCTCCCCCACCCCGGTGCCTCCTCTGCCGGGGTCGGGGACGCGGGCTCCCCGACCGTCGCACCCGCACTCGACGTCATCATCCCCGTCTACAACGAGGAACGCGACCTGGAGCCGAGCGTCCGTCGGCTCCGCGGCTTCCTCGATCGCTCATTCCCGTTCGCTGCATCGATCACGATCGCCGACAATGCGAGCACCGACGCGACGTGGGCGATCGCCGGACGCCTCGCACGCGACGTGCCCGCCGTCCGCGCGATCCATCTCGACCGAAAAGGCCGAGGCCGGGCGCTGAAGGCCGCCTGGCTCGCGAGCCCGGCGCCGGTCGTCGCGTACATGGACGTCGACCTCTCCACCGACCTGTCCGCGCTCCTGCCGCTCGTCGCGCCCCTGATCTCCGGGCACAGCGACATCGCGATCGGGAGCCGGCTCGCGCGCGGCGCGCGCGTCGTCCGCGGCCCGAAGCGCGAGATCGTCTCCCGCTGCTACAACCTCATCCTCCGGACCGCCCTCCGTCTCGGCGTCCGCGACGCGCAGTGCGGCTTCAAGGCGATCCGGGCCGACGTCGCCCGCGCGATCCTCCCGCTCGTCGAGGACGACGCGTGGTTCTTCGACACGGAGCTCCTCGTGCTCGCCCAGCGGGCCGGACTCCGCGTCCACGAGGTCCCGGTGGATTGGACCGACGACCCGGACTCCCGGGTCGACATCGTGTCCACCGCGACGGAGGACCTCCGCGGCGTCCGCCGCATGCTCACGTCGAATCGGCGCGTCGAGCTGCCGGGGATCGCGCGGCGCTCGCGGCCGCCCTCCCCGGTCCTGCGCCAGGCCCTCACGTTCGGTGCGATCGGCGTCGTGAGCACGCTCGCCTACGCCGTCCTCTACTCGCTGCTCCGCGGCACGGTGGGCGCTCCGTCGGCGAATGCGCTCGCGCTCGTCGTCACGGCGGTCGGCAACACGGCCGCCAACCGGCGGCTCACGTTCCGCGTCAGGGGCCGCGCCTCGATGGTCCGCGACCAGGTGGCCGGGCTCGTCGCCTTCGGCATCGCGCTGCTGTTGACTTCCGCCTCGCTTGCAGCACTCGACCTCGTCGCGCCGGGCGCCGGCCGTGGCGTGGAGCTCGCCGTCCTCATCGCGGCGAACGCGGCGGCCACCGTCACGCGCTTCCTCCTCCTCCGCGCATGGATCTCGCAGGCGCCGCGCGGGTCGCTCCGCCCGGCCGAGCTCGAAAGGACAGTCCGATGACCTCCATCGCACGACCGGGCGCGATCGGCGCGCCCGTCACCGTCCCGAGCGTCGCGCGGCTCGCGGCCATCCTCCGCGGCACCGATGCCGCGTGGGTCCGGCCCGCGCAGCTCGGCGTGACACTGCTGGCGGCGATCCTCTATATCGCCAACCTCGCCGTGAGCGGGTTCGCGAACGAGTACTACTCCGCGACGGCGCTCGCCGCCTCGCAGAGCTGGACCGCGTGGTTCTTCGGTTCGATCGACGCCGCGAGCTTCATCACCGTCGACAAGCCGCCGCTCGCGACGATGCTCATGGGCCTGTCCGTCAGGATCTTCGGCCTGAGCTCGTGGAGCATCCTCCTGCCGGAGGCCCTGTGCGGCATCGCGACGGTCGCGATCCTCTTCGCCGTCGTGCGCCGCACGTCGGGCCCGGTCGCGGCGACGATCGCCGGCGTGGTCATGGCCGTGATGCCCGTCGCGGTCCTCATCTTCCGCTACAACAACCCGGACGCCCTCCTCACCCTCCTCCTCGTCTCCGGCGCGTGGGCGCTCGTCCGCGGCCTGGAGCACGGCCGGATCCGCTGGGCCGTCCTGTCCGCGGTCTTCGTCGGCCTCGCGTTCAACACGAAGCTCCTCCAGGCGTACCTCGTCCTCCCGGCGTTCGCGTTCGTGTGGGCGGTCGCCGCACCCGGCGGGATCCGGAAGCGGATCGCCGGCCTCGCCGCCTCGGTCGTGGCCGTGATCGCGAGCAGCGCCTGGTGGGTCCTCGCGGTGGAGCTCATCCCCGCGAGCGCCCGCCCGTTCATCGGCGGGAGCACGACGAACTCCGCCCTCGAGCTCGTCCTCGGCTACGACGGCCTCGGCCGCATCTTCGGGA
>JBAWVU010000455.1:0-2173 GCA_037147135.1 Chloroflexota bacterium | reverse complement strand
CTGCGGCGACCGCGGCGACCGCGGCGTCGTCGAGCCGGCCGACGACGAGCAGGCGGTAGGCGGCGCCCATGGACGGGGCGGGTACCCGGAGGCCGGCGCGACCATCGATGATCACCAGGTCCGCCCCCTCATCGACCGGGAGCCATCCCCTCGCGATCGCGACGACCCCCGCCATCGCCAGGGACCAGCCGGGCTCTCCGTCCGAGATGATCGTGAACGTCCGCTGTGCGGCGGCGCGGCGATCCGCCCGCGGCTGGCGCCCGGCCCGGCGCTCGCCGCCTGCATCGATTCCGGCCATCATCGCCCCCATTCACATTCCGACGACGTCCCGCCGGGCGGTCCGCCTCGGCGTCGATCACCGCGCCGAGGTGGCCACACCCCTGGGTCTCGTCACCTCCCCGTGGTCCGTCAACTCCGGGGCCATCCGGCACCCGGAGCACCGGATCGTCCTCGTCGCGGCCGGGCTGCCGTCCAGCAGCCTGGGCACCGCCACGCCACCACCCTTTCCGTGGCGTAGTCGATGGCAGGGCTCGTGCCGTCCGGTTGGCCGCAGTCGGTGCAGGGCAGCGGACGGACGGCCGCGAGCAGCGCGTCGCGGACGGCGGCGCGCTCGGGGCTTCGGCGTCGCCAGGCGGCGCGTCCGGCCTCGCGGCGGGCCTCGCGCTCGCCCTCGTCCATTCGATCCCATTCGCACGCCGGGCAACCCCGATGGATCGTGGCGTGCGTCGCGTGCCCTGCGCCGGTTGGCTGGCTCGCCCGCTGCTGCGCGCGGTGGGTCGCCTGCGCCTCGGGTGTCATCGCGTCCCAGCGGCAGGCCGAGCACGAGGCCGTGAACGTGCCGTGGTCCGCGTGCCTCGGGCGCGGGGCACGCGTCCGCTTCATCAGCGCGCTTGTCATCCGAACAGGGCCTCGTCGTCGATGTCGTCGGCGGGGAGACCGGCCGGATCGGGCAGTAGCCGTCGAAGCGCTCCCTCGGGCGCGATCGCCGTGCCACCCGGCCCCACCGTCGCAACCGCCCGGTATCGGGCGACCAGGCCCCGGCCCTCGCCGGTGCGCTCGACGCGCCCTGCGGCAACCGCGAGATCGAGCGCACGCTGGACCGGGTGGTTTCCCCAGGCGCTCGTGACCAAGCCAGCTCGCGCGTTGAACGCCTCGCGAGTGACCCAGCCGCCGAGCCCGGCAACCACCGCCACGGCCCGGTCCACGTCAGGGTCCGGCGCGGCGGTCGACGCCGCGCGCCCGGTCGGGGGATCGAGGATTCCGATCGGCCCCGCCGGCGCCTCTGCCGGCCACATGAGGAATCGCCTGCCGTGCCACGTGACGGCGACGGTCCCGGTCTCGCCCGCGCGATGTTTTGCGATGATGACCTCGGCCGGGACGGGTCCGGCCTCGACGCGGGCACGTTCGGCCAGGTCCAGGAAGTACGATTCCCTGTGGAGGAACGCGACGACATCGGCGTCCTGCTCCACGGCTCCCGATTCACGCAAGTCGGGGAGCACGGGCCGCTTCTTGTCGCGCCTCGGGCCCTCGCGGTTGAGCTGGGCCAAGGCGAAGACCGGGAGACCGAGCTGGAGCGCCATCATCTTCAGGGACCCTGTGATGTGCCCCACCGCCTCGACCCGATTCGTGATGCGCGGCGCCTGGACGAGGCCGATGTGGTCGATGACGACGAGCACAGGCTGGCCGACGAGGAGGATGTGCTGCTCGACCGTCGCTCGGATCGCCTCGACGGTGCGCGGCACATCGTCGAGCACGACGAGGGGCAGCCCGGCGATCGCGCGGACGCCTGCGATCGCGATCGGCAGGTCCGCCGGACGCCAACCCCTGTCCTCTCGCCGGAAGGGTCCGCTTGTCTCGCGGGCCAGGTGGACGGCCCGGAGGTACAGTTCCGCGACGAGCATCTCGAAGCTGATGTAGAGGACGGAGGAAGGTCCCGTCTCACCGTCGCCCGCGAGCGATGCGGCGTGCGCCGCCTGGAGCGCGACCTGCAGCGCCAGCGCAGATTTGCCCGACCCGGTCAGCCCCGCAAAGACGACAAGCTGGCCGGGCCGGATGCCGCCACCGAGCAAGGAATCGAGCGCCGGGATCAGCGTCCGGACGCCGGGGTCGATGCACTCGGGCTCGAACGAGGCGACGAGCTCGTCGGCGATCGTGCCGAGTCGAGGGAAAGGAT
>JBAWVU010000454.1:0-2206 GCA_037147135.1 Chloroflexota bacterium | reverse complement strand
TCCTCAGCCAGCCAGCGGCAGCGAGACGCGGAAGCGAGCGCCGCCGCCGGGTGGGTTCTCGGCGGAGATCGTCCCGTCGTGGCTCTGCACGATCCACGCGGCGATCGCGAGGCCGAGCCCCGCGCCTTCTCCGGCTGAGCCGGGGGCTCGCCAGAACCGGTCGAACACGTGCGGGAGATGCGCGGGATCGATCCCGGGACCGGCGTCGTCCACGATGAGGACCGCGCGCCGCGCCTCGGGCACGACTCGGACGGCCACGCTCCCTCCCGGCGGACTGTGCCGGACGGCGTTGTCGGCGAGGATCGTGACCAGCTGGCGGAGGCGCGAGGGGTCGCCGACGACGGTCACGGGAACGGCGTCGAGCTCGACCCGCACGGTGCGCTCGGCCGCGAGCCCGGAGAGGCCACCGAGCGCCGATGCCGCGGCGTCTCCGAGATCCACGGGGACGCGCTCGACCTCGATCGTCCCCGAGTCGGCGCGGGCGAGGAGGAGGAGCTCGTCGACGAGGCCGGTCATGTGATCGACCTCGGCCTTCATGTCCGTCAGCGCCGTGCCGACCGACCCGACCGGCTCATCGGTGTGGCGCTCGAGGTGCTCGATGCTGCCGCGCACGACCGCGAGCGGGGTACGCAGCTCATGGCTCGCGTCCGCGGCGAACTCGCGCTGGCGGCGGAGGGAATCGCGGATCGGCACGAGCGCCCGCTCGGCGTACACGGCGCCACCGACGAGCGCGAGGGCGAGCGCGCCGAGACCACCGACGAGGAGGACGAGGATGAGGGTCTGGAGCGTGCGGACCTCGGCGGTGCGATCTCCGACGACCTGGAGGACGTACGTCGACCCGTCGCGGACCAGCGGGATGCTGACTATGCGGATCGGGATCCCACCGGCGGTCGCGGTCCGGACGTCGGTCGTCCCCTCGCGAGCAGCTGCGACCCCTGCCACGTCCGGGATGCCCGCGACCCCGAGGTCGGGCGGGCCAGCGACCGTGCCGTCCGGCGTGATGACGAGCGCGATCGATCCGGATCGCTCGCCGCCGAACCCGATCCCGATCGGCAGGCGAGCCGGGACCTCGGCCGGCGGCGGGACCGGGCCGACGGCGATCATCCGCTCGAGGCCGTGCGCGCGCGCGGTCAGCTGCGCCGTCGAGTCCGAGGCGAGCGACCACGCCGTGGTGATGTAGATAGTGGTACCGAGCGCGACGAGGACGACGAGCGTGATCGCGCCACTCCACGCGACGAGACGGAGGCGGGTCCGGCGAAGGAGCCGCGCATCGCCGAGGTGGGCCGCGCCCGTCACGCCTCGGCCATCCGGTAGCCCACGCCGCGCTCCGTCTGGATCCGCGCGCCGCCCTCCTCCCCGAGCTTCTCGCGGAGGAGATGGACGTAGGCGTCGACCGTGTTGGGCGTGACCGCCACCCCGAGCGGCCACGCCGCATCGAGCAGCTGGTCGCGTGACAGCACCTGGCCGGGATGGCGGAGGAAGCACTCGAGGAGGCTGAACTCGCGAGGACTGAGCGCGACGCGGCGGCCATCGACCGTGACCGTCCGCTTCGCGTCGTCGAGTCGTAGCGGGCCACTTTCGAGGATGTTGAGGCCGCCGAGATCGCCGGCCGTGCGGCGCGAGAGCGCCCGAAGTCGCGCCGCGAGCTCCGGGTACGCGAACGGCTTCACGAGGTAGTCGTCCGCGCCGGAGTCGAGACCGCGGACCCGGTCCTCGACGGTGTCGCGCGCCGTGAGCATGAGGATCGCGACGCGTGACCCGCCGGACCGGAGACGCCGGGCGACCTCGAGCCCGGAGATGTCGGGGAGGCCGATGTCGAGGATCACCGCGTCCAGGCCGGATGAAGCCTCCGCCATCTCGAGCGCGGAACGCCCGTCCTCGGCGAGGTCCACGACATGGCGGTCCTCAGCGAGGAGCCTGAAGAGGAGCCTGCCGAGCCGGACGTCGTCCTCGACGACGAGCACGTGCATGACGTCTACGCTGCGGGCGTCACTGCGCGGCGATCGTGACGTCGGTCGCGGTGAGCGTCTGGGTCGCGCCGCCGGTGACCCCGCCGGGCGCCCCGGCAGCACCTGACGCGACGGGCGCGCTGCTCCCGCCGGGCGCGCCGCTCGCTCTCGGGCCGCGCTGCCCGCCGAAGCCGTTCACCCGGACGAGGACCTTCTTCCCGACCGTGACATCGCCGGCCGTCGCGGCGGCCTGGCTG
>JBAWVU010000453.1:0-2208 GCA_037147135.1 Chloroflexota bacterium | reverse complement strand
GATCATCGAGTGACCCTGGCGGCTCGATGGGACGATGCGTGCGGAGGCCGACGATGATGGAGCCGGCGGTGATCACCGACGTTCGCGTTGACGATCACGCGATCACGTTCGTCCTCGCCGATGGGCGGGAGCTCTCCGCCCCCACCCTGTGGTCCGAACGCCTCACCGCCGCATCGCCGGCCGATCGTTCGCACTGGCTTGTCCGAGGGGCCGGCACCTGGGTGGAGTGGCCCTCGATCGACGAGCACATCGGCGTCTGGACCCTGCTCGGAGTGCCCGAGGACGCCGTCCTCGAGGCGGCCGGCTTCCAGATGGAGCGCGCCCCAGCGGTGTGACCTCGCCTCGTTGCGGTGGGGGTCCGCCGACTCGGCTCCGCGATCCGTCGGCGCCGACAACGGATGATCGGGCGGCGCTCGCCGTCGTGCAGGATCGACCTCCGGAGGTGGACGCCGGTGGCCGGTCGGTTCAACTGCTTGTCTTCCTGGGTATCCTGTGAGATACCGAACAGGAGACGGCGTGATGTCCGAGCAGTTCCCGGCGAAGGCGTTCTACAGCCCGGCCGAGGTCGCGCACATCCTCGGCGTGAGCGACTCCCACGTCACCAACATGGTCAAGGGCGGCGCCATCGAGGCGGTCCGCGTTTCGCCGCGGATCATCCGCATCTCGTACGGGACGCTCATGAGCCTGATCGGTCAGCCGCTTCACGTGCGCCGTCGGGCGCTGACCGCCGACGAGGTGGAGGCCGGGCGCCGCGAGCTACGCGAGGAGGACGTGCCGGCTCCCGACGACACGCTCGTCGCGAGGTAGGCCGTGCGCCTGTCGCCCCGTGCCCTGGAGCTGCGGATCGAGACGCTCACGGAGTCCCTGCGCGGCGACGGCGATCTGACGGCGCGTCACTCGGCGCTCGGGAGGAGCCCCGTCGAGATCGACTTCCGGATCGAAGCGCCGGGAGGCCGAGCCGGTCACGACATGTCATTCCGCTACTCGGAGGTCTACGAGCAGGCGGATGGCGCGGACTGGATGCTTGTCGGGTACGTCTACCTCATGGCCTCGCTGACCGGTTTGGGCCAGCGCGAGTACCACTGGCATCCGCTCCGCTGGAGCCGGGAGGACCCGATCCACCACGCCCACTGCCGAGAGCGCGGGAACGAAGGGCGCGGCCACTTCCGCAGTCACCGGATCCTCCTCGAGGAGGCCCGAGCCGAGTTCCTTGTCATCTACGCCGCCGGCGACGGGGTGGACTGTGCGGATCTCTACCCTCTGGGTGAGCCGCGCGCCTGACCGCGCCCACCGGTCCGTGAGCTCCGCGATGTGGTGCGCCGTCAGGTAGCAGATCCCCTGGGGGAGCCACGACCAGTCGCTGGCACTCCGGGTCGTGCCCGGGATCGAGCAGCTTTGCGGCCACGGGTCGCCGAAGATCGAGCAGCCGCCGATGCGCCGCCAGCGGATCGCGGGCTCTCCGTCGATCTCGACCCACTCGAATGTCGCGCGTCCGTCGGGACCGGCGAAGCTCCGGGTCATCTCCCAGACGCCCGGCGCCCCCTCGATATCCCTGACCCGCAGCTTTCCCGGCCACGGCGCGGCCTGATCCATTCGCCGCCATTCGCAGGCGGGATGGAGGTCATCCCCGACGGCTGTCCGGAATGTGGCCCGCTCGGACTCGGTGAGCCGTCTCCAGTCGCCGTCGAACGCCGGGGTGCTCTGGAACCTCATGCCCGCGGTCAGTCGACCGGCGACGCGTCGAGGTGCCCGAACAGTGCGTCGGGCCCGTCCACCACCGTGACGCGACCGGCGGCCACGTGCTCGTCGACCCCGCGCACCCGCGGGGGCAGCTCTACACGGATGTCGAGGTCGAACGAGTCTTCGGGGACCGGAGCTCTCCCCGCCCACCGGGCGATCGGACCGACTGGTTCTTGCCTCGCTCGCGGCCTGGCGCACGGGAGATGCCCCGCGGCGCGACGCGAGGGGGCCTACCATCAGTACCGACAGGTGACCCCCGGGACCGGGGGCCGCCATGAGACGGCGACAGGAGAATGTCCACGTGGACCTCCCGGACGCGGGCCGAGAGCCAGGTGCGGGGGAAACGCTCATGGACGGTGAGCGGGACCTCCATGTCTTCCTTGATGCCGTCGACGACATGGTCGTGGTGGCCACTCCCGACGGCCGGATCGTCCACGCGAATCCCGCCCTCACGAAGAAGCTCGGGTA
>JBAWVU010000452.1:0-2211 GCA_037147135.1 Chloroflexota bacterium | reverse complement strand
ATCCACATCGCCCTTCGTCTGAAGGATGCCGTTGAAAGCCAGCGGCAGCGGCCCGACGCTGCCCGAAAAGCCCTGCACAAGGCGATCTCGCTGGGGCTGCCGCGGCCAGCGGCCGACGACCCGATCATCGAGGTCGATGACGAGGGCATCGCGGTTCCGCGCTACGGCGACGATTGCTGGGACCTGCGCGGGCTCACGAGGCGGGCATCTTCACCGCACATCTGGATCGACTTCAACCGGATCCCGGAACGGCATCGGACGGCGGCCAAGGAGATCACCTGGTCCTGGCTCAACCACCGGACGCCGACCGACCAGCTCGAGAGGACGACCGCGGTGCGCGAACGCCTGTCGCCCTCGAGCATCGTCGCGACCTACCACGGGGACCTCGTCCCCTTCCTCATCTGGCTCGATGCCCGAGGGATCGCCCGCCTGCGCGACGTCACGGAGCAGGACCTCGATGCATTCATGACGTCCATCCACGAGCTGTCCATCGGCCGGAGTCGGAAGGCACAGCGGCTCTTCGCGGTCTCGCGGATCTGGCTCCACAACCCGTACCTGTCGCCCGGGCACCGGCTGATCCGTCCACAGTGGGAGGACGCGGACGCCCGCGACTTCCTCGGGCCATCCGACTGGACGGCCGAGAACAAGACCCCGCCGATCCATCCGCAGGTGATGTCGCCGCTGCTCGTGTGGGCCCTGCGCTTCGTCGACGAGTTCGCCCCCGACATCCTGGCCGCCATCGAACTCCACGACAGGCTGGTGGCGCGGACGAGAGAGAAGGTCGCCCCGGGCGACCGGGCGATCGTCGCCGGCTACAGGCGCAGGCTGCTCGAGACCGGCGAAGCGACCCCCGGCTTCACCCGCACGGACGGTCAGGTCGGCATCGCCCAGCACTACCTGGCCGCGACGCTCGGCGTGGGGACGATGGCGCTCCACCGACACCGGTTCCTGCCCGACGTGCCGATCGTCCTCGGAGCACCGCTCGACATCCCGATGACCAGCCGCTTCGACGACTCCGGAGCGCACTGGCGGGATGCGATCGACTGGTACGAGGTCCCTCTGCTGCGGCGTCTCCTCGCCACCGCGAGCCTGATCGTGACGGCCTACCTGTCCGGGATCCGGAGCGGCGAGGTCAGGGAGCTTCGCCGCGGTTGCTGCGTCCCACATCCAGGCTGGGACGGAGCTCCTCCGCACTTCACGATCAGCGGGCTCGAGTTCAAGGGGGCCACCGACGAAGACGGCAACGCCATCCCCGGGGGGCGCCAGCGTGACGAGCCCTGGTACGTCATCGCGCCCGTCGCGCGCGCTATCGCCGTCGCCGAGAGCCTCTCGCCGAGCGATCTCGTCTTCGACAATGCCATCTTCGCCGGCACCCATCGGTATCGGGCCGGGGCCGTCGACGCCCACACGGCGAACCTTCGCGTGGGGCAGTTCGTCGCGTGGGCGAACGCCTACGCGGCGGAGAACGAGCGTCCCCATGAGCTCATCCCGGAGGATGACGACGGGGCGATCACGCTGGTCCGCTTCCGGCGCACCCTCGCCTGGTTCATCTACCGACTGCCCGGAGGGCGGGTCGCGCTCGGCGTCCAGTACGGCCACCTCCGCGGCTACACGTCCGAGGGTTACGGCATGCGCACTCGGTCCGGGCTGCGCGACGTCTTCCCGATGGAAGAAGCTCGGTCCCGGATCGACGGCATGCTCGCGGCGAAGGAGCGGCTCGACGGGGGCGAAGGGGTGAGCGGCCCGGCGGCCGCGCGCTACATCGAGGGGCTCGAGGAGGTCGGCCGCGTGTTCCCCGGCGGCTTCGTGAGCCAGCGCGGACTCCGCGCCCTCCAGAAGAACCCGCTCCTGCGGATCTACGACAACGGCATGCAGCACGCCGCCTGCTGCTACGACGCGACGAAGTCGCTCTGCCATCCCGACCGCGAGCGGGCGCCCAACCCGCCTCGGAACCCGGCCCTCGCGCGCTGCGATCCGCGCTGCCCGAACGAGGTGCGGACCGACTCCCACATCGAGGCCCTCAAGGGCGAGATCCATCGGCACGACGTCGCGGCCGACTCGCCGCTGCTGCCGGAGCCTCTGCGAGAGCGCCACCGCCAGCGAGTGGAGGCGATCGCCAGCATCATCGAGTGGCACGAGCAGGAACGCCGCACAGCCCCATGAGCGCGACCGCGATACTCGTCCCCACGATGCATGCGCCCAGCAGTCGGC
>JBAWVU010000451.1:0-2232 GCA_037147135.1 Chloroflexota bacterium | reverse complement strand
GGGTGGCGATGGGGGTCGAGGGCCGTGCCGCGGTGACGGCCGGCGACCCGCCCGATGGGCCCGCGCCGACACAGCCCGCGGCGATGACGATGGTGACCGCGCCGGCCGCGAGAGCCGGGAGCCACCTGCGGCCCGCCGGGAGCCACCTGCGGCCCTCCGCGAGGCGGGGCCGCCCGGACGGCCGCGGACCGGCCGTCATCGGGAGCCCGCCGCGAGCTGCCGTGTCGACGCGCAGGCGCCGACGCAGGCCGTGGGGGAGAGCGAGAGGGTCGCCGAGGTGGATCCGATGAGACCCTCCGAGGCCGGCGTGGCGAAGACCGCCCGCTACTCCGTCTTCGACGTGACGGCGACCGTGCTGACGTACGTGCCGGACGCGGGGCCGGTCGCCATCGTCGTCACCGCGGACCACGTCGTGGAGCCCGACGCGCGGCGCTGGAGGGCGACGACGCGCCCGGTGACCGGGTTGTCCGAGAGCTTCCCGATCGTGGAGTTGGTCGCGACCTTGAGCGTGGCGGTGAAGGTCCGGGAGCCTCCCGTCCCCGCCGCCCCGGCCGCGAGCGTCAGGGCCGTCGCGACCGACCCGCACGTCGAGTACGGCGCCGACCACGTCTGCATGTCGTAGAGCCGCTGGAGGAGCGCCACGTCGCAGCGGCCGTAGACGTGGAGGTTCCAGCCGGTCGCGGGATACTGCCTCGAGACCGGCTGCATGATGGAGTCCAGGTAGGCGGCGCCTGCCACGGAGCCGGGGTAGTGCCCGAGGTCCTGCACGTGCCCCAGCTCGTGGAGCCCGGCGGTCTCGGCGTCGAAGCACCCGGACGGGCGCGTCGTGTACGCCTGGCACCACATGAGCGTCCCCCAGTCGAAGGCGTAGCCGTTGCGCTGGTACGCGACGGTGAACGAGGACGGCGCACCGCTCCGGTCGGCGCATGCGAGGGCGTTGGCCGCGCAGCGCGTGGGAGCGTCATACGAGATCAGGCTCGGTGCCGCCGCATCGTACGCGAGCATCGCGGCCCGCGACGCCCGCGCGGCGTTGGAGTCCGCGGCCGCGGCGTTGATGGCGACCTGGAGCCACGCCGGCGGGACCTGTGCGGTCCTCCAGTGGTATCCCACCCGCTGGTCCTGCCCCCACGGCGTCCCGCCGAGCACCGGGGTCGGCGTCAGGGCGAGCACGGGCACGGCCGCGGCCACCGCGAGCACGGCCGAGAGCCCGATGGCCGCGACGAGCGGCCCGAGACGAGGGAAGACGTGCCTGCGCATCAGCGCACCTCCGTCGGATCCGTGGTGGGGTCGGCGGTCCGGGCGTCGTCCGTCCGCAAGAGCAGGCCGGCGTTCGCGCCCGTCCCCCACGCGGGGCCGGACGAGTCCGCGGGGACGAGGCGGAGCCAGCCGTCGGGCAGGTCGGCCCCCTCGACCCGACCGCCACGATGCGGCCGGAGCCGGAGCCCGTTCGGGGATGGGAGCGTGCGCCGGGAACCGTCGGCGGGGTCGACGAGCGCCAGCGTCCAGCCGCCCGCTTCCGGTTCCTCGACGACGACCCGTGTGCGGCTCTCTCTCCTGACCAGGACCGCAGCCGTCGCAAAGTCCGCGAGGGTCCGCGTCGCGCCCGTCGTGGTGTCGATCCCGACGACGGGGCAGGGAAGGCTGTCGCAGGTGGCCCACGCGACGAGCGCGCCATCCGTGAGGCCGATGAGCTCACCCTGGCCGGGCTGGTCGACCGTCGTCACGACGCCGGTCGCGACATCGAGGAGCCGCGTCCGGCACTCGATCGCGCCGCACGACTGGACCGCGAACGTCCGGCCGTCAGGGCTCGCGGCCATGCGCGTCGACCACGTGGGGCCGAAGCGCTCGTCGGCAGGGAGCGGGGGGATGGCAGGGTCTGCGGCCGCGTCGATGTCGACCGCCGTGCCCTCGGAGAGCAGGTCGCCGCGCACGCGGACGACCCCGAGATCGGCGCGGGTGACTCGGTCGAGGCGGTGAACGAACATGTCCCCGGTGGCGGCGCCTCGGACCGCGCCGCGGACCAGGTATCGCGACGTCGCCGACGCCAGAGAGCACCCCGACCCGGCGTCGATCATGTCGACGTCCGAGATCGTCCCGTCATCGTGGCCGAGCACGACGATCCCACCGTCCGGCCCGTCCGCGAAGGACTCCGCCTCCACGTCGACGTCGATCGCCGGTGAGGCGGCGAGCGGCCCCGAGCGGAACCGCCACCCGAGCAGCGTCCCCCGGGCG
>JBAWVU010000450.1:0-2250 GCA_037147135.1 Chloroflexota bacterium | reverse complement strand
GCCAGGTCGAAGGTGACGACGCTCACGTCGGTCCCGCCGCCGTCGGCGGCGACGAGCAGGACGGACGTCGCGCGATCGCCCTTCCGGGCGGTGAAGGCGAACGGTGGCCCGACATCGGCGGGGGGCTTCGCCATCGGCAGCGTCCAGCCGTCCGCGGCCAGCCGGTCCCAGTAGAAGGCGGTGACCTCCCTGGCACTCGACGGCGTGCGGTAGTCCAGCCCGCCGCTCGTCAGGCGGACGTCCGTCGCGTCGGCCATCTGCGGGAGGTCGCGCGGCACCGGCAGGCATCCGTCCGGCAGCGCGATGGCGGCGTCCGTCGTCAGCTCGTATCGCCAGGACTGGCGCGTGGTGCCGTCGCCGGTCGCGCCGGCCGGCGGGGTCACCTCGAGCGTGTAGCGCACGACGTACCCGCCGGGGTCGGCGATCCAGGCGTCCCCGGTGACGGTGGCCGATCCGACCGACGCGGGGTCGATCGGGAGCCCGGCGGCATCGAAGCGGTAGTGGGTCGCCGGGATGCCGTTCACCTCCTCGACGCCGAGCGTCGTCGCCGAGAGGATCGGGATGAGCAGGGCGGCCGGGACGACGCCCGCGGATGCTCCGCCGGCGGAGGCCGAGTCGACGGCCTCGCCGCTGCAGCCGTCCGCCCCGACGGCGTACCGCGCGGCGTCGAGCGTCACGACGTGCCGTTCGATCGCGTCCACCCCGGTCTGCTGCGCGGACTGCACCCACTCCTCGCCGCCCGCGGCGTCGCGGGCGTACACGACCCGGCTGGTCCGCTCCATCGGCTGGCCGTCGAGCGTGCCGGCGACGTCCTGCACGAGCGTTGCCCGATAGGCCGGAAGGGACGCGAGCCCCGCGGCGGTGTCGCCGAGGAGGCGCTGTCCGGCCGCGGGAGTCGGAGCCTGTGCCCCGGCCGACGATGGTGCCGCCGCGCTCGCCGAGGCGCCCGGCGCGGCCGACACCGAGGGCGCGACCGATCCTCCCGGCGTCGTCGGGGCCGATGTCGGGGTCGAGCCGCACGCGGCGACCGCGACG
The DNA here is from genome assembly GCA_037147135.1 of Chloroflexota bacterium. GTDB lineage: Bacteria > Chloroflexota > Limnocylindria > Limnocylindrales > CSP1-4 > CAIYQJ01. The sequence goes on along the minus strand of JBAWVU010000450.1, from coordinate 1,215 downwards.
ACCACGAGCGACGCGAGGACGAGCCTGGGCCCGGCCTTCACTTGTCGAGCCTCTCGAGCTTGAGCGTCGCCGTGTAGCCGGCGACGTTTCCCGTGCCCGACCTCCAGTTCCGCGTCCATCGCTCGGCCGAGTCCGCCTTGACCGACTCCAGGCCGCCTGACGCCGGGAACGTCGCGCTGACCCACGGGTCGGACTCCGGCCGAAGCGTGAGCCTGCCCTGCTTCGAGATGATCTGCGTCTCGCCGTCGTTCGTGCAGGAGAACGACTCGTACCAGCTCATGACGAAGTCGGGCGGTGCCAGGCGGACCTCGACGGTCCCGTCGCTCGGGTCGATGTCGGCGGTGACGTCGAGGATGCCCTTCGCCTTGCCGAGGACCGGCGTGAGGAGCGTGCAGTCCGGGACCCGGAACTCGCTGATCTCCCACAGCCCGGTCAGGGCCCGCAGGTCGGCCTCGAGATGGAGCGGCCGGTTCGGGTCCGTCACCCTGAGCGTGCCGGACTTCTGCAGCTTGATCCCGAAGCCGATCCCTGTGTCGCCGGCGGCGGACGAGCCCATCCAGTCGACGTTGAACGTGTACCGGTACTCGCACGTCTTGCGGATCGTGAGGTTGAGGTTCGCCTGCGCGTCGTCCGGGACATAGGCGCTCAGGTGGGCGTTGCCCGCCGTCTCCGCCTTGAAGCTGAAGTAGAAGGGTCCGCTCGTCGAGCCGGTGAAGACCCGCGGGCGATCCACGGTCCCGCCCGTGGCGACGATGTTGATCATCGGGCCCGAGAGCGGGGCGAGCGCCCCGCTCGACTGCGGGTTCGGCCGCCAGGATCCGGTGACGGTCAGGCTCTCCCCGACGCACAGCGAGGTCTTCGCGACGGGATCGAGCGTGACCACCCATTCGTCCACGTCGGCGCTCGCGGTCCGCGGGGCGCCGGCCGGCGAGACCGCCAGGAGCGCGACGACGACCGCCGCCGCGAGGAACCGTGCCAGTCGTCCCCTGCGCATGCGCGCACCTCGGCTCGTTCCCGGGTCCCGGCGAAGCGCGCCGGGACGACTCATTCTATGGGGCTCTCACGGTGCCGGAGGGCCCATGCCCGCGTCCGCGCGCACGGGTGGTCGGGCCGCCACGAGATGCGCGGCCGCATCGTCGGCCGGGTCGAGGCGAGGTCAGTCGAACGGGCGCGATCCGGAGGACGCCGGGGTCGCTCATGCGGCCGATGACAGGC
>JBAWVU010000449.1:0-2251 GCA_037147135.1 Chloroflexota bacterium | reverse complement strand
GGGCGGTCGAGGAAGGCGCGGATCGAGGCCCGGGGCCGGATCGCCGCCTCCGCGCTCGCGGGGTCGGCCACCCGGGCGGACACGTCGTAGGTTCGTGCGGATGAACTCATCGGGCTCTCCCTCGCAGGGGGCCGGTCGGGGCCCCTTCACGCGTCCGGATCGTATCGTCCGTCCGGCGCCGCGGTTGCATCGACTTTCGTCACGGTCACGGTTCGCCAGGCCGCACATGCTGTCGATATGCTCGGGCGATGATCCGCCGACGTCCGCTCGCCGTCGTCGCCACTCTCGCTGCGATCGCCACCGTCGGCACCGTCTTCGCGGCCGCCTGCCGGGCCACCCCGCGGTCGCCGTCGTCACGCGCCACGATGGACCGCGACCTGCTGGACGTCACGGTGCCGCAGCTGCACCGCCTCTACGCGGAGAGGAAGTACACCGTGACGCAGGTCGTGCAGTGGCACCTCGACCGCATCGATCGCTACAACGGCGTCTACGGTGCGATCGAGACCGTCTTCCGGGCGGAGGCCCTCGCCGAGGCCGCCCGCCAGGATGCCGAGGCCCGGGGGGAAGGTGCGCGCGGGCCGCTCTGGGGCGTGCCGGTCGTCGTCAAGGCGAACACCAGCGTCAAGGGCCACGTGACCACGGCCGGGTGGGAGGGATTCCGGCGCCCGGGCCAGGAGCTCGTGGCTCCGCGGGATGCCACGGTGGTCGCGAAGCTCAGGGCCGCGGGCGCCATCGTCGTCGGGCACGCCAACATGCCCGACCTGGCCAACAGCGACACGAACCGGAGCAGCTCGTTCGGCCGCACGGGCAACGCGTACGACGTCCGCTTCTCGCCGGGCGGCTCGTCGGGCGGTGTCGTGACCGCGGTGGCCGCGAACATGGCGGTGCTTGGCAACGGCACCGACACCGGGAACTCGATCCGCATGCCGGCCGCCACCAGCGCGCTCGTCGGGGTGTTCCCGACGCGCGGCCTGGTCAGCATCGCCGGCATCGCGCCGCTCGACTGGCTGCTCGACAACACGGGGACCATCGCGCGCACGGCGACGGACGCCGCCATCGCGCTGTCGGTGATGGCCGGCGAGGACCCGCTCGACCCGCCCACGGCGGACTCGCGGGCTTCCGCGCAAAGGGGGCCGTTCGATCCGTATCTCAAGGCCGACGCCCTCAGGGGAAAGCGGTTCGGCGTGCCGGCGTTCGTCCTCGCCGGCGACGGCATCCCGTTCCACGGCATCCCGGCGGGCGTCCCGGAGGCTGCGATTTTCGGAACAGTCTAAGTTTCGACAAGAAAATCCGACATTCGGGGCTGTCCAGGGCGAGAATTCGCCGTCTCGAGGATTCGGGGCGAAGGCGAAGAGATGCGTCTGCCGAACGGCTGAAATGGCGGGCGTGGGGCGACGAGGATCGAGGAGCGAGGAGGACGAGATGGCGCGGACGAAGGTGGCCCTGGCGACCCTGGCGATGGCTCTCGTGTTCGTGTGGGCGTGCCCGGTGATGGAGGCAGGAGAGCTGACGCCGCCGGCGGGGCCGAACGACGCAGCGAGCGCGAGGTTCACGTTGGGGGACATCTGGAACCGGTTGAGCACGGGGGCGGCTGGGGCGAAGCGAGGGGCGACTTTCGTGGAGCCGGTGGCGGGACCAGGGACGGGGACGATGAAGACGACGGACGAGATCCTGGCGGCGGCGCCCGCGGCGGACAACACGAGCGGGGCGACGGTAGGGGAGGTGGCGGCCGGGAGGACGTTCTGGGGACTGCGGACGGACGGGACGTGGGGGCTGAAGTCGGGGACGCTTGCGACGCGAACGCCGAGCGCGGCGACGACGGCGCAGCAGGCCGGGATCTACGTGGCGTTCGACCTGGCGGTGGTGGATACCGACCTTGTCGCGGGGAACATCAAGACGGGGACGAGCATCTTCGGGGTTGCCGGGACGGTGATCGGGGCGACGGGGGATGCGGCGGCTGCCAACGTCCTGACCGGCAAGACGTTTTCGAACGCGACGGCGGCAGGGATAGCCGGGGCGATGCCGATCATCGCGGCAGCGACGATGACGCCGACGACGGCAGCGCAGGCGATCGCGGCTGGGTATCACAGCGGAGCGGGGACGGTGGCCGGAGACGCAGATCTTGTGGCGGGGAACGTGCGGACCGGAGTGAACATATTCGGGGTAACGGGGACGGTGATCGGGGCGACGGGGGACGCGGCGGCTGCCAACGTCCTGACCGGCAAGACGTTTTCGAACGCGACGGCGGCAG
>JBAWVU010000448.1:0-2254 GCA_037147135.1 Chloroflexota bacterium | reverse complement strand
GTCATCGCCGCGGCCGGGGTCGTCGCGATCGTCGCGGGCGTCGTGCCGAGCTTCTTCGTCTCGATCCCCGAGGGGTCGCAGGGCCTGCTCGTCCGACGGGGTCGCTACTTCCGGCCGATCCGGTCGGGCATGCACGTGCTTCGCCCCGGGATCGGCGTGAGCCACCTGGTCACGACGCGGGAGATCCCGTTCGACGCGGCGGTGAGCTTCGTCGTCACGAGCGACGACGTCCGCGTCGACGTGGACATCCTCCTCACCTTCCGGATCGTCGAGCCCGAGAGGTTCGTCTACGCGATCGCGCCGAGCGATTTCGACCAGGTCTTCCAGGGGACCTGCCAGGAGGCCGTCCGGCACCTCGTGCGGGGGATCGGGATCGACGGCGTCCTCGACTTCGCCGAGGGCGAGTCGACATCCCTCCGCGAGGCGATCGGGGCACCTCTCGGCGGCTACGGGGTCGTCGTGGAGCGCGTGCTCATCACGCACGTCGCGCCGCCTGCCGAGTTCGTCGCGTCCCGAGAGGCGCGGAGGCTCGCGGCCCTCCAGCAGCTCGAGCAGGGCGAGCGGTTCGCCCTCGAGCAGCGCCGCCAGTCCGATCGCGAGTCCCTCGCGCGCCAGGAGGTCGCCGCCCGGCTCGCGCGTGAGCGCGAGGAGATGGAGCGCCGCGTCATCGAGGCGGAGACGCGCCGCCGGGTCGTGGCGGTCGATGCGGATACGGAGGCCTTCCGCTTCGCGAAGCTCGAGCAGCGCCTCAAGGCGTACCCGGCGGCGGCCGTGTACGACGTCGGCTCCGCGCGGCTGGACGTCGCACGGGCCCTTGCCGGCAACAGCCGCGCGATGCTCCACGTGGGCGGCGCCGGGGACGTCGCCGAGGCGCTCGTCATGCGCACGCTCACCGCGGAGGCGGGCCCGATGCAGCCCGGAGACGGCCCTTCCGCCGCGCCCGGCGGTCCTTGGGCGGGCTCGCCGCCGGCCCGGTGAGCGGCCACGCGAGTCTCGCCGAGGGCGGCCCGGACAGCATCCGCGCGACCGTCGGTGTCGAAGGCGTCGTCGCGGCGCCGGGGGAGCGCGCGACCGGAGTCGTGGAAGTCGACCTCGGGCTCGTGACAGTCGGCGTCCCGGTCGTCGTCGTCAACGGCGCGAGGCCCGGCCCGCGGGTCGGTATCACCCCGGGGATCCCCGGCGCGGAGTACGTGTCGATCGCCGCGCTCCGCCGCGTCGTCCTGGGGGTCGACCCCGCCGACGTCACCGGCTCGATCGCCGCATCGATCGTCTCGAACCCGGCCGCGTTCGCGGCGCGATCGATCTACGTCGACCCGCTCGACGGGCGGAACCTCAACCGCGCTTTTCCCGGCGACCCGGCCGGTGGCCCGACCGACCGGCTCGCCGAATGGCTGTACACGCGGATCATCGGGCCCTCGGACCGATTCATCGACATGCACTGCGGTGACATGAACGAGGCCCTCGTCCCGTTCGTCGGGATGGAGGAGATCGGCGACGCTGCCATCGACACGGTGACGCGGCGCATGGCTGAGGCGTACGGGCTCGACCACATCGTGCTCGGACCGAGCCCCGGCACCACGACGACGACGGCCGCGCGCGCCGGGATCGCGGCGATCCTCGCCGAGGTGGGCGGGCAGGGACGGTGGCCGGAGGAGGAGGTCGCGCTCCACGCGGCGGGCCTGCGCCGCGCGCTCCACGCGGCGGGCGTTCTCCCCGAGCCGGGCGCGGGACCGCGAGGCGAGAGCGTCGTCCACGCCGAGGACGTCTGGCTTCGCTCGGATGCCACCGGGTTCTGGCACCCTGCCGTCGGGGTAGGGGAGCGGGTCGAGGCCGGGCAGCGCGTCGGCGAGGTCCAGGACGCGTTCGGGTCCGTTCTCCGGACCGTCGATGCCCCGGTCGACGGGGTCGTGCTCTTCCTCGTGACGTCGCTCGCGATGAACGCCGGCGACCCGCTCCTCGCGATCGCTCGGTAGGCGGACGGACCACCCGTCCGGGGGCTCGTTCACGCCGAGCACCTGGCCGTAGGGGATCCGGTCGGCCGACCGACGGTCGGCAAGCGCGCCCATGGGGCGCAACCGTCGACGGAGCTCCTGGAACGCGCGCTCGATCAGACTCATCCGTCTTCCGCAGGCTCGCCCGGAGCGGCTCGGGCAGAGCGGAGACGGCGAGCAGGGCCTCGGGGTCGCGCTCCAGCCTGCGGACGATGCCCGGATGGCGGGCCCGCCAGGCCTTCGCCCAGCGCCATTACGCCTAT
>JBAWVU010000447.1:0-2255 GCA_037147135.1 Chloroflexota bacterium | reverse complement strand
GACGTGACGCTGAGCGCCGGGGCGAACGTGACCCTGACGCCGAGCGGCAAGGACATCCAGATCGCTGCGGCATCGGGCACTGGCCCGGAGGGCCCACCGGGACCGGCGGGGCCGCAAGGCGTCCCGGGACCGACCGGAGCGACGGGACCAACCGGAGCGACGGGGTCGCAGGGTGTCCAGGGAGCGACGGGCCTGACGGGACCGACGGGAGCCACCGGTGCGACGGGGTCGGCCGGGGCGAACGGGCTGGACGGCAAGACGGTCCTGAACGGCACGGTTGACCCGACGGCAGGCACGGGCGCGAACGGGGACTTCTACATCAACACCACGGCGAGCACGATCTTCGGACCGAAGGCCTCGGACGCGTGGCCGGCGACGGGCGTGGCCCTCGTCGGAGCGCAGGGGTCGAAGGGCGACACCGGCGCGACGGGCAGCCAGGGGCCGACCGGAGCGACCGGAGCGACCGGAGCGACGGGTTCGCAGGGCGTCCAGGGAGCGACGGGGTCGACGGGAGCGACGGGAGCCACCGGTGCGCAGGGCGCGTCCCCCTTCACGCTCAACGGGAGCGACGCGGTCTACACGGCCGGCTCGCTCGGTGTCGGCGTCTCGCCCCCGGATGCCACCGCCGCCGTCGAGGTCTTCTCGACCTCGAAGGGCTTCCTCCCGCCGCGGATGACGAAGGTCCAGCGGGATGCCATCGCCACCTCGCCGAACGCGCCGGCGACGGGCCTCATGATCTACCAGACCGACAACACGCCCGGCCTCTACCAGTACAACGGGACCGCGTGGGCCCAGGTCGGGGGGAGCGGCGGCGGCGGAGGCGTCACCAGCGTCAGCGGCACGACCAACCGGATCTCCGTCGCGACCGGAACAACCACCCCCGTCGTGGACATCTCGTCTTCCTACGCGGGGCAGAACACCATCACGACCCTGGGCACAGTAGGGACCGGGACGTGGAACGGTACGGCGGTGGGGGTGGCCTACGGCGGCACCGGCCAGACTACGTCGACCGCGGCGCTGAACGCGCTGCTGCCCACCCAGACCGGCCACGCCGGCCAGATTCTTACAACCGATGCATCCAGCGCTTCCTGGGTGCCCGTCGCTCCTCTCCTGACCGTGGTTCCCTCCGGAGGGAGTTACGCAAATACCTACGGTGGCAATGGGGCCATGGCGAGCGTGACCTCTTCGGGTTACTACAATACGGCGTTCGGTCAATATGCCTTGAACGCTGCGACGACGGGTACGGGCAACAATGCGTTCGGTCAAGACGCCCTGTCGTCCCTGACCGTCGGCTACTCGAACATAGGCATGGGGTATGGCGCTTTGAGCATGCTGCAAAGCGGCACGGAAAACGTGGCTTTGGGCAACGAAGCGGGGATCTATCTCACGACCGGGGCAAGAAACACGGTCCTCGGTAACAAAGCCCTGCATTTGTCTGGCGCTACTGCCATTCAACAAAATACGGCGGTAGGTAACGATGCGATGACCAACGCCAGCGGGTCATCGAACGTTGCCATTGGCAGCAGTTCCGGAGCGAATTTCTCTGGCGACGGCAACACGACGATCGGTGCCTACAGTGGAATGAGCATGACCTCTGGCAAGGGTAACGTCTTCCTGGGCTACAACAGCGACACTTCGGCGCCATCGGCCAACAACCAGATTGCCATCGGCTATGGCGCCAAGAGCACGCTGGCCAATCAAATGATGATTGGCGGCGACTCGACTACAAATCGCCCCTCCATCACTCAAGTGGTCCCGGGCGTGAACAACAACACGACCCTGGGTTCTTCCACTCTCCGATGGAAGGAGGTGTTTGCCTCGACCGCAACGATAAATACTTCCGATGCCCGGGTGAAGACGAACCGCCAGGATATCGCGAATGGCCTTTCTGTCGTGATGCAGCTGCGTCCGCAGACCTACTTCAAGCACAAGAGCCGTTTCGCAAACGATGTTCTGGTGCTGGAAAACGACGGCTCGCAGGAGGCGGGATTCATGGCCCAGGAAGTGAACGACGTGATCCCCACCGCAGCCTATCGCCCCGACGATGAAAGCAAGGCATTGTGGGGCCTTCGTTATGAGCAAGTGATTCCCTACGCTGTCGCTGCGGTACAAGAGCTCAAAGACGAGAACGACGCGCTGAAGGCCCGCCTCGCCACCGAACAGGGCATCAACGCTACGCAGCAGGCCGAGCTCGAAGCGCTCAAGGCGCAGATGGCCGCCGTCCTGCAGGCGCTGGGAAAATAGGACCAGGGGTC
>JBAWVU010000446.1:0-2258 GCA_037147135.1 Chloroflexota bacterium | reverse complement strand
ACGTCCCCCTGCTCGCGGGCTCCGAAGGTGAGCGTGTCGCCGCCGCTCTCGCCCTGGGCCCGGAAGTCGAACGCGAGGACGTCGAAGCCGGCGGCGAGCAGGCTCGGCGTGATAGCGAGGGCGACCCCACCGACCTCGCGGTTGTTGTCGATCCCGGGGGCGATGACGACACCGCGCCCCGTCGACCGCGGGGCGGCGAAGTACCAGCCGCGGAGCGGCGTGCCGTCGGCGGCGCTCGGGAAGGCGACCACCTCGGCGGCGAGGCCGTGGCGCGACGGGTCGTCGTTCAGCGGGAACCGCACCGGATGCGTCCGGAGGAACATGAGGGCCACCGGGAAGACGACGAGGGCGATGACCAGGACGAGGAGCAGGACGGGCACGACGACGCGGACCGCGGCGCGGGTGAGGGGGCTGGGGCGCATGACGAATGGGGCACGCATCGGTCGGGCCGCCTCTGCGCTCTGATGCGACGTGTGGCTGGGTTGATCGTATCGCGTCGTCGACGCCGGGCCGGACGCCGGAGACCGTCTCCTCGGCACCGGCACCTCAGCCGGTCGGGCCGAGAGCACCCGTCTGGCCCGACGACCGCGCCCGAGCGCCCGTCGAGACACGGACCCTCCAGATCGGCAACCAGCAAGCGCCGACCGCGCTTGACCTGTTGCTCGCACCCGGCATGCCCGAGTGGATGCTCGCGATCTGCTTGTCCGAGAGATCAGTGCCGTCGTAGCACTGGACCTCGTCGATCGCGCCGTTCGGATACGACCCCTGCTGGAGCTCAGCGCCCGGCGTGTCGTCGCTCCCGCCGCGGCCGAGCTTGATCGGCACCGTCGTCACGAGGCGCACCCCTGTGGGGGCGGCCCCACCGCTGCCGACGAGAGCGTGGTCGACGAAGACCGGGTGGCCGCCGGGCTCGATCTCCCACGGTCGGCCCGCGGTCAGAGCCCCGCCCCGCGCTCAGGGTCCGATGTCCGCCGGACATGCCGGCCCGTCATCGGGCAGGAGCGGTGTGCTCGCGACGACGGCGGACCCCTTCCCCAGGTTCAGATCTGCTCGGTACGCGCCCTCTTCCGTCCCGGTGTCCACCCCGGCCCGACGGAGCATGGCGACGATGAGCCCGTTCGTCCCGTCGCTGATCACGCCGCATCGGAGGATCCCGGTTTCGCGGGTGCCGACGGTCTCACCGAACGCGGCCGCGTCCCCGATCAGCGGCCGGATGATGGACGCGTCGGGTGTCCCGGGGACCGCGGTGCCGCCCGCCGGGATCCAGATCGACAGGTACCAGCGCCGCGGCTCGTACGGCACGACCGTCGCCGGCCCGCCGACCCACGCGTCTGCGGGGAGCGCCGCCACCGGATCGCGCCAGTGCTCGGCGAGCGCGACGATCTCCCTCGCGGCGTCCTGCGTCGACGCGTTCGTCGCTTGGGCGGTGACGAGCTCGTCACCGCGCCGGACCGTCACGGCGTAGGTCCCATAGCCGGCGGGGTAACCCGGCGGTCGCGGGTAGTCCACGCCGGCCGGCGGCACCGCCGCGTCGAGCGCCGCGACGAGGGTCGCGAGCCCCGACGGGGTCAGGCGGCGGACGACGAACGGCACGGTCTCGTCACCCGGGATGGTCCAGCCGGGCGAGAGGACGCGACCGTCCGCGTAGACGCTGACCATCGGCGGTCCGGGCCCCCCGGGCACGTCCGGGTAGATCGTGATCCGCGCGACGAGGGTGTTGTCCACGTGGACCGGGGCGCTCGAGGAGGAGGGGTCGGGTGTGTCCTCGATCGCGCTGACGACGAACGCCTCGCGGCAGAGCTCGACCGCCTGCTCCGGCGTCTTCGGGTCGTTCGTCCCGTTCCACCGACACGTCGCCGCGAGCGGGTCGTCGAAGTGCCCGGTAAGCCGGACCCACCGATCCAGCGGCAGAGTCCACGGATCCGCGTCCGGAGGGAAGTGGAGGAAGGCGAAGTGGCAGGCACCGTCCGCCTGGCATGTTGCCGCACCGCGAGGTTCCGTCCACTGAACGACGTCGGTCATCGGCTCCCCGAGCCACGCCGGCTCCACCCCGGCCAGGTACCCGCCGATCCCCCACGGCTCCGCGAGCCAGCCCATCACCTCGATGTCGTGGCCGCCGAAGCACCCGCGGTCGGCGCTGAGCAGGCGGTCGACCGTCATCGGCGACACCGGGCAGGCACCGGTGTCCGAGGGGCGCGGGGTCGGGGCTACGGACGGCGGCGTCGCGGACACCGCGATCGTCGGCGACACGGCAGATG
>JBAWVU010000445.1:0-2266 GCA_037147135.1 Chloroflexota bacterium | reverse complement strand
GCGCTCCAGACGTCGGCGGAGGCCGGGTCGCGCCCGGCGACCACGGCCGCCCCCGCAGCAGGTGCCGCCTTCCCCGACGAGATCGCCGTCGCCGCGGCGGCTCGAGAACGCGACGCGGGCGCGTTCATCCTCGATGTGCGCGAGCCCGACGAATGGGCCGCCGGGCACATCCCCGGTGCGACATCCATCCCGCTCGGGCAGCTGGCCGGTCGCACCGCGGAGGTCCCGACCGACCGCGACATCCTCGTCGTGTGCAAGACCGGCTACCGGAGCGCACAGGGTCGCGACATCCTCCGGGCGGCGGGCCTCACGCGGGTGGCGAGCATGACCGGCGGGATGAACGCCTGGATCGCCGCCGGGAACCCCACGACCACGGGCGAGTAGCGGCCACTCGACGCCCCGTGACCGCTTCCGGCACCGGGTCGACCGCCCCCGCCGATAGTCCTCCCCGGGACGGCGACGGCTGTACGATGGCCGTTGCGCGTGTGCCCGGACCGGACACGTCGCGTCGCGACGAGGGTCCGCGTGCGCGGTGCCTGCCGGGTCAGCTGGCTGGAGGTGCCAGGTGAGCGAACGCTCCGAGGCGGCGAAGCTGGGCGAGAGCGAGGCGCTTGTTCGCGCGCTCGTCGAGAACGTCCCCGCTGCCTTGTTCCGCCGCGGGGCCGAGCTGCCCTGGCAGTTCGAGTACGTCAGCGACGCGGTCGAGGCGATCACCGGCCACCGTGCGGCAGACCTCGTGCCACCCGGCGCCGTGGCCGACGTTCCCCTGCCCGTCCCCGAGGACCTCGCGATGGTCGCGGAGGCGGTCGAGCGCTCCGTATCCGCCGGACAGCCGTATGCGGTGGAGTACCGCATCCATCACGCGGACGGGACCACCCGCTGGGTCCACGACCGCGGGCGCCCCGTGGCCGATGGGAGCGGCGGACCGACCTGGATCGACGGAGTGATCTTCGACGTCACCGAGCGCAGGCAGGCGGAGCGGGTGCTGACCCTGGAACGGGACAGGCTGGACGCGCTCATGGACAACACCCCGGACCACATCTACTTCAAGGACGCCGAGAGCCGCTTCACCCGGATCAGCACGGCCATGGCGACGTCGTTCGGCCTGGGCGATCCCTCGCAGGCCGTCGGCAGGACGGACCTCGACTACTTCACGGAGGAACAGGCCCGCCTCGCCCTCGAGGATGAACGGGAGGTCATGAGAACGGGCCTGCCCGTGGTCGACCTTGAGGAACAGGAGACGTGGCCCGACGGCCACGAGACCGTGGCGTCGACCACCAAGATGGCCCGCACCGATGCCGGGGGGAGACCGATCGGCACGTTCGGCATCTCCCGCGACATCACGGCCCAGAAGCGAATGGAACGGGCGCTGCGCGACAGCGAGATCCGCATGCGGGCCATCACCGACTCGGCGCAGGACGCCATCGTGATGATGGACCCGGAAGGTCTCGTGGTCTACTGGAACCCCGCCGCCGAGCGCGTGCTCGGCTACACGAGCGCCGAGGCCATCGGCCAGGAGCTCCACGCGCTGTTCGTGCCCCAGCGATACTACGCGGCGCACCAGGCGGCCTTCCCGGCGTTTCGAGAGACGGGAGAGGGCGGCGCCATCGGCGGGACGCTCGACCTGGAGGCGCGGCGAAGAGACGGCCAGGAGATCTCCGTCCAGCTGTCGCTGTCCGCCATCCGGATCGATGGCGGCTGGCACGCGGTGGGCCTCATGCGCGACACCACCGCCCAGAAGCGGGCCGAGGAGGCGCTGCGAGAGCGCACGAAGGAACTGGAGTGCCTCTACTCCGTCGCCAGCCTGATCGAGAATGAGGCCGACCTGGAGGCTGTGCTCCAGGGAACCGTCGAGCTCATGCCACGCAGCTGGCTCCACTCTGAAGTCGCGTGCGCACGGATCGGCCTGGACGGGCAGGAGTTCCGGACCGCCGGTTTCCATGCGACCGCATGGAGCCAGGCTTCCGCCATCGTCATGCACGGCACGCCGGTCGGAGTGGTGGAGCTGTGCTACCTGGAGGAGCGGCCGCCCGCGGATGAAGGGCCGTTCCTGAAAGAGGAACGAAACCTCATCGACACGATCGCCGAACGGCTGGGACGGGTCGTCGAACGCAAGCGGGCCGACGAGGAGCTCCGGGAGACCAATCGGCGCCTCGAGGCGGCCATCGCCCGGGCCAGCGATATGACTCTGCGGGCCGAGCTGGCGAACATGGCCAAGAGCGAGTTCCTGGCCAACATGAGCCACGAGATCCGCACCCCGCTGAAC
>JBAWVU010000444.1:0-2267 GCA_037147135.1 Chloroflexota bacterium | reverse complement strand
GACCATGACCGCGCGGTGGCCGTGCTGGCGGCCCCAGGCCCAGGGCAGGCCGGGTACCTCGCCGCCTTCTATCGGATCGCTCTGGCCCGGATCGCGGCCGAGCTCGACCGCGTCACCGCCCTCCGCCCGGACGTCGCCGAGCGGTTGGCGACCGCACCGGGTCTCCTCGGAGCCTCGACGAGCCCCGAGGAGACGTGGAATGCCATCTGGCGGGTGTTCTTCCCGCAGGCCGTGGGACTTCTCGGCAACGAGGAGCTTCGCGTCCGCGAGCTTCGTGCAGCCCGGACGGTCACCGTGACCCGAATGGCCCGGGACCCCATGACGAACCCCGCTCGGGACGTCCTGTTCACCTCGAACGTGCTGCTGACGACCCCACCCGCGGGGGAAGACATCGGCGCGCTCCCGTACCCCCGGCCGTTGCGGGACGCGATCGCGACCGCCGCCGCCGGCCAGCAGCGCTACTGGTACGACCACCCGATCGAGCTGGGTGTGGAGCCGGCCGGCAACGAGCTGTTGTACGGGTTGCGCGGGCTCGACGAGGCCGTGGACGCAGAACCGGGCGCCGGGCGCGTTACCTGCCTGCTGTCCGTGAGCGTGACGCACGACGGCCTGGGCCCGGTTGCCCGCCCGTACGTGGAGGCCGAGCTCGCGCGCGCCGGCGGCCTGCGCAACCTGGACGTCGTCGTCGTGACGGAAGCCGATGCCCGGCGGCTGGTCGACGAGGTTATCGTCCCGGCCCTGGCGATCCGCCTTGGTGAACCTGCCGCGCTGGAGGCCGCTCCCGGGCTGCGCGAGGTTGTGGGAGTGGACGGGGAGTATGGCCGTCACTACAGTTTCCTCAAGGCCATCGCCGGGCTCTGGCACGTCGCCATCGACCCCGCGGTGCGCGCGACCTTCAAGATCGACCTGGACCAGGTGTTTCCCCAGGGAGTCCTGGTCGAGGTGACCGGCCGGACTGCGTTCGGGCACCTCGCCACACCGTTGTGGGGTGCGACCGCTCGCGACGCCGATGGCCGCGACGTCGAGCTAGGCATGCTGGCCGGCGCGCTCGTCAACGAGCGCGACATCGAACGCGGCCTGTTCACCCCGGATGTCGATCTTCCCACTTCGCCGCCGGCCTTCGACGAGCACGTCTTCTACAGCGCGCTCCCGCAGGCGGTCTCCACCCGCGCGGAGATGATGGAGCGCTACGACGGACCCGCCGTCGACGGCGTGGCACGTGCGCTCGAGCGAATCCATGTGACAGGGGGCACGAACGGCATCCGCGTCGACGCGCTGCGCCACCATCGCCCGTTCACCCCGAGCTTTGTCGGCCGTGCCGAGGACCAGGCGTACATCCTGTCGACCCTCGGCCAGGCGGGACCGCGACTGGGGTACGTGCACGCGGCGGGCCTGGTCATGCGCCACGACACGGAGGCATTCGCCGGCGCGGCAATCGCGGCGGCCCACGTCGGCAAGCTGATCGGAGACGACATCCGGGTCCTCGTCTTCTCCGCCTACGCGGCTGTGGCGGCGGGCGACGCCCTGGACGGCTCGCTGGACGGCGGCGCCATCCGCCGACTCCTGGATCCATTCACCGGCGGCTTCATATCCGACATCCCCCAGACCGTGGTGCTGCTGCGCCTGGCCCTGCGGACGATGCGCCTGCTTGCCGCCGGTGAGGTCGAGCAGGCGCGCGAGTACTCGCTCGTCGGGGCTCGCCGCATCGCCGAGGCGATCGAGGCGACCGGAGATGCCGTGGCGCTCGCGGACCGGGTCCGCGCGGAGCGCACGGCCTGGGGGCACTTCTACGACGCGCTCGACGCACTGGAGGCGGGCATCGGCGCGGACGATGAGCGCGCGCTGGAGGTTCGCGCGCGAGCAGTCCGGATCGTCGAGGCATGCCGGGTCAGGGGCTGAGGGCCAAGGGGCGTCTTCCTGTGTGGGCCCGGCCGCATCGTAGGGCGGACGCTGGGACCGACAGGATGATCGGGACCACCGGGTCCAGGGTCGAGTGGAGGCTTGAAAGCATGAGCGGCTCCGGAACCCGAAGGGCGCCCGTCGTCGTTCGCCACGCCGTAGTCGTTGTGGACGATCTCGACCTGCTCGACGCGCTCGAGGCGGCCGCGAGGCAACTCAGGCTGGGACTCGAAGCGGCAGCACTCCGGACTTCGAAGCCACAGTAGCGAGCGTGTTGCTGTTCTGGCGCGCCCGGAGGGACTCGAACCTTCGACCGTCTGATCCGAAGTCAGATGCTCTATCCGCTGAGCTACGGGCGCTTTGTGCTC
>JBAWVU010000443.1:0-2295 GCA_037147135.1 Chloroflexota bacterium | reverse complement strand
GCGGCCACCCAGGCGGCGGCGACCCCCGCGGATACGGCGGCCACCCAGGCGCCTGCGGAGCGGCCGCGACCCGCACGCCTGCGCCCTCTCGCGATCCTCTCCCGCCACCGCGTGCCGGTGCTCGGCCTCGCGGCTCTCGCCGCCGTCGCCCTCGTCGCCGGCGTGCTCCTCGCCGGTCTGCCGGGGGACGGCGGTCCCGAGCCGGTCAGCGCCCGCCAGATCCTCCAGCGCGCCATGCGTGCGATGTCCTCGGGCCGCACGCTCGCCGCCACGGTGACGATCCGAGCTGTGGACACCAGCACGTTGACCGGCCAGAGCCACTACGATGTCGAACGCTACAGTCTTCTGCAGCGGGCGGACGGCAGCTACAGGCTCTCGCGCCACGGGCCCTCCCGGTTCGGCTGGTCGCCGACCGGCAGGTCCCGTCCGGCCGCCGACGTCGTCTACGACGCGCGACGCGGAGTCCTCAGCACGTACTCCGCCAGGCAGGGCCTGATCGTGCGCTACGGCTATCCCCCGGGTCCCCCCGACCGCTGGGCGGGGACCGTGACAGCGGGCGACCCCGGCGCGACAGCGCGCGCGCTCGAGGTCGTCGGCGCTGCCCGACTGAAGGCGAGCGTCTACCAGGGACGCCCGGCGTGGATCGTCACCTGCTCGCTCGCCTCGGGACCGTCCCGCCCGGCGATCACCGCCGAGTGGCCCATCTTCGAGATCACGATCGACCGGGCGACGTCCTTCCCCGTCCGGTTCCGGATGCTGCAGGACGGCCTGCTGCAGATGGAGGTCCTCTTCAGCAGCCTGCGAGTGGACGCTCCTCTGCCGGATCGGGCCTTCGAGCTGAAGGCCCCGGCCGGCACCAAGGTGACACGCATCCAGGACGGCTTTCGCCGGGCGACGATCGCGCAGATCGCGCAACTTCCCGGCTACGTGACACTGGCGCCGGCGAACCTGCCCCACGGCTACCGCCTGACGCAGGCGGCGGCCGCACCCCACTCCGTCACCGCGAACCGTCTGGTCAAGGGACGAAAGGTGGTCGCGCTGCAGTACGCGCGCGGCTTCGACACCTTGACGGTGACCACGCGCACGGTGACGGATCCTTCGCTCGCCGTCCAGTACGACCCCTTCGAGCCTTCATCGTCGTGGGCTGAGGCGGTGGCTTGGCCGGCGACGATCTCCGACGGTGCTTTCCGCGGCGTCACCGCCAGGGTCGTCGTGGCGCCGGCGACGACCACACCGCATCTCTGGGCCGTCAAGGACGGCGTCCTGCTCACTGTGGCCGGCAGCGCGACGGCCGAGGAGCTACTCGCCGTCACCGCCTCCCTGCAGCCCGCGAGCCCGTGAGCGGACAGCCGGCGCCGACCCAAACGTCGCCGGCTGAATGAGCGGCCGGTCTTCGGTGTCAGAAGTGGCAGATGGCCGGCTGGGCCTCTCGAGGGGATCGGACAGGGAAGGGGCGTCGTCATGGGTCAACGTCCAACCAGCGCGAGCGCCGCCGGACGGCGTGCACGGCGAGGCCCATTCGCGGTCCTTGGCCTGAGCCTGTTCGTCATCGTCCTTGCAGTGCCGGGCCTCGCCACCCTCAGCGCCTGCGGCGGCTCGAGCACGACGGCAGCGGGCTCGTCGTCGGCGCCGGGCGGAATCGTCGCCGCTTCGCCTTCGGCTACGGCGCCCCTCGCCATCACGCCCGTGCGCCTCGTGGGCAGCGACTCGGTCGCTGCCACCCGGAAGGTGATCGATGCATTCGGCTCCGGGGTCGCCGCGCAGAGCGGCGCCCAGTTGGCCCCTCTCTACGCGGACGCCGTGGTCTACGACGACTTCGTCTTCAACCTCCATCTCGAGGGCAAGGCTAGCGTTCTGAAGGAGCTCAGACGGAGCCTCGGCGAGGCCAGCGGCGCCCGCGTCCTCGCCGGATACGCCGGCAGCGGCTGGGGAGTGATCGAGCACCGCTGGGACTTCAGCGACAACTACGGAGTGTCCATCCAGCCCATCACGGTCCTCGAGATCCGCGAACAGCAGATCGTGGGCGAGGCGTGGTACTACCAAGACCCGGCAAACGTCTCCGACGGCCGGCCGCTCGCGCCGAAGCCGCTGGATTCGGCGCCGGGACCCGCCGACACGCCGGCGGCGGCGCAAGGCGTGGCGCTCGAGTATGCCGCGGCGCTCCAGGTCGAGGACGCCGGCGCGGTGGCTGCCTTGAGCGCGCCGAAGGTCGCCTTCACCGACGCCGCCTCGAGCACCGTCGGCAGCAGCCCCAGCGAGGTGCAGACGCACTACGCCTCGATCTTCGAGGCGTAG
>JBAWVU010000442.1:0-2296 GCA_037147135.1 Chloroflexota bacterium | reverse complement strand
TCCTCCCGCGCCGCCGACCCGGCGCTCGCACGCCGCTCTGGCAGCAACGCCAGCGCTCGGCCGACCTCCCCGCGGTGGCGAGCCGCTACGGGTCGTTCCCGATCCTCGTCGAGACGTACCGCGAGTGCCTCGCCGACGTCTTCGACCTCCCCGCGCTCCGCGGGGTGCTCGCCGGGATCCGCCGCCGCGAGATCGCCGTCCACTCGGTCGAGACGACGCGCTCATCGCCGTTCGCCTCGTCGCTCCTGTTCGGCTACGTCGCCGCGTACATGTACGAGGGCGACGCCCCGCTCGCCGAGCGCCGCGCCACGGCCCTCACGCTCGACCGCGACCTCCTCCGCGAGCTGCTCGGCCAGGAGGAGCTCCGCGAGCTGCTCGACCCGGCCGCGCTCGCCGACCTCGAGCTCACGCTCCAGTCGCTCGTCGAGTCGCGCCACGCGCGGACCGCGGATGCCCTCCACGACCTCCTCCGCCGCGTCGGCGACCTCACGGCGGCCGAGGCCGGGGCGCGGTGCGTCGGTGGTGGGGCGGCCGCCGAGTCGTGGCTCCCCGAGCTCGAGGCCACGCGGCGCGCCATCCGGGTCGGCGTCGCCGGCGAGGAGCGCTGGATCGCGATCGAGGACACCGCCCGCTACCGGGACGGGCTGGGCGTCTCACCGCCCTCCGGCGTGCCGGATGCGTTCCTCGCCCCGGCCGTCGATCCCCTCGGCGGCCTTCTCGCCCGATGGGCGCGGACGCACGGCCCGTTCGTCGCGGCCGAGCCCGCGGCGCGGTGGGGTGTGGCCGAGCGTGCCGTCGAGGAGGCGCTTGCACGGCTGCTCGAGTCGGGCGCGATCCTCCGCGGCGAGTTCCGGCCGGGCGGTGCGGAACGCGAGTGGTGCGACCCGGACGTCCTGCGCCAGCTGCGGCGCCGATCGCTCGCGCGGCTCCGCCGCGAGGTGGAAGCGGTGGACGCCGCGGCGTATGCCCGGTTCCTCGCGGCCTGGCAGGGCGTGAGCCCCGCCGGGGCGCACGAACCGCCGCTCCGGGGGGTCGTCGCGCTCGAGCGACTCGCGGCGGTCGTCGCGCAGCTCGCGGGCCTCCCGCTCCCCGCGTCGGTCCTCGAACGTGACACGCTCCCGGCTCGGGTCCCCGGCTACCTCCCGCGACTCCTCGACGAGCTGGGTGCGCTCGGGGAGGTGGGATGGGCCGGGCGCGGGAGCCTCGGGCGCGACGACGGCCGGATCGTCCTCGTCCGGCCGGGCCGCGAGGCGCCGCTCGGCCCGGGGCCAGTGGCCGACCGCCCCTCGGGCCGGCTCGTCGACGCGATCCGGGACGCGCTGGCACGGCGGGGAGCGCTCTTCTACCGCCAGCTCCACCTGGCGGCAGGCGGGGGACCCGATCGCGAGCTCCTCGACGCGATGTGGGACCTCGCCTGGGCCGGCGAGCTCACGAACGACACGTTCGCCCCGCTCCGCGCCCTCCGCTGGCGCCGCCCATCGAAGGACCCGGCACGCCGCGCCCCTCGCGTCGCGGCGCTCGGTCCGCCGGAGGCCGCCGGGCGCTGGTCGCTCGTGGACCCGGAGGCGGTCGACGACGCCCGGACGACGACCGCCCGGCTCCACGCGACCGCGCTGGGGCTCCTCGAGCGCTACGGCGTGCTCACGCGCGAAGCGGTCGTCGCGGAGGGGATCCCCGGCGGCTTCGCCTCGGTCTACCCGGTCCTTCGCGCCCTCGAGGAGGCGGGTCGCGTGCGGCGCGGCTACTTCGTGGAAGGGCTGGGGGCGGCCCAGTTCGCGCTGCCGGGCGCGGTCGACCGGCTGCGCGCGGTCCGGGACCGGCGGCCGGACGAGCCGGTCGTCCACCTCCTCGCGGCGGCGGACCCGGCCGTCCCGTACGGCGCGGCCCTGCCGTGGCCGCGGCGCGGCGGCGACGACGACGAGCGCCGCACCCTCCCGCGTGCCGCGGGGGCCCACGTCGTCCTCGTCGAAGGAGAGCCCGTCCTCTACGTCGAGCGTGGCGGCAAGGGGCTCGTGACCCTGTCGGCGTTCGACGACCCCGCGACCGCGATCTGCGCGCTCTCCGCGCTCGGCGGCCTCATCGGCGACGACGAGCTCGCGGAACCGGCCGTCGCCGCGCCGGCCGGCCCTCCTCGACGCGGGGTTCGTGCCCGGCTACCGCGGCCTCGTCCTTCGCGCCGGTGCGGCCCGGTAGCCGGCACGTATCATCGGCGGGCATGTGCGAGCAGTTCGTCGCCCGGTCGCCCGAGCCCTTCGCGATCGCCGACCTGTGGGAGTTCGCCGGTCGTCTCGAGCGG
>JBAWVU010000441.1:0-2302 GCA_037147135.1 Chloroflexota bacterium | reverse complement strand
GCGCCGGGCGCCGGCGCCGACCGTCAGTCGAGCAGCCGCAGCAGCTCGTCGTACTCCTCGTCCTTCATGCCGAACCAGTTCTCCGGGGCCGGGAACGTCCGCTCGGTCACCTCGCCGACGTAGGCAGCCAGGCCCTCGCGGATCGTCGCGCCGGCGTCCGCGAACACCTTTGCCATGCGCGGGGTGAACTTGGGATAGAGCCCGAAGGCGTCGTGGTAGATGAGCAGCTGGCCGTGCGCGTGCGGCCCGGAGCCCAGGCCCATGATGATGGCTCCCTGGGCGCGCTCGGTGATCAGGGCGCAGACGCGATCGGGCACCAGCTCGAGCAGGATGCAGAACGCGCCGGCCTCCTCGAGGATCCGCGCATCGTCCACGATCTTGCGTGCCTGTGCCGCGCTCTTGCCCTGAAGCCGGAACCCGCCGAGGGCTCCCGCGCTCTGCGGGGTGAGCCCGAGGTGACCGATGACCGGGATGCCGGCCCGGGCGATGCCCGCGACCCGATCGGCCATCTCGGCGCCACCCTCGAGCTTCACCGCGTCGCAGCCGGTCTCGGCCATGAAGCGGCCCGCGTTGCGGATCGCCGTCTCCACGCTGGGCTGGTAGCTCATGTACGGCATGTCGCCGACGACCCACGCGTTGTGCGCGCCCCGGCGGACCGCGGCCGTGTGGCGGATCATGTCGTCCATCGTCACCGGCAGGGTGCTGTCGAACCCGAGCATCGTCATCCCCAGGCTGTCGCCGACGAGGATCATGTCCACGCCGGCCTGGTCCTGGAGATGCGCGGTGGGGTAGTCGTAGCAGGTCAGCCAGGTGATCGGGGTGCCCCCGGCCACCTTGGCGACCAGCCCCGGCAGGGTCATCCGCTTCCGCTCCGTCACCGTGGCCTCCAATGCAGCGATCGCGTCCGGTGCCCACGATCGTCGGTGGCGCGAGCGGGCGGGGGTAGGGTCGTTGGACCCGAGATCGGGTGACCACGACCCGCGACCGCGGCCGACGCGCGCGCCTCGTCGCTCGTCAGGCTCGTCCCGCCGTCCCGGGATACCCTTGACGGCGATGAACACCCGCGCCGAACCCGACCGTCACCTTCCCCTCGATGGCACCCGCAACGTCCGCGACGTCGGCGGATACCCCGCCGCCGGTGACCGCCGGATGCGCTGGCGGACGCTCCTCCGGTCGGACGAGCTCACGCGTCTTCCCGCCCGCACGGTCGAGGCGCTCACCGACCTCGGCCTGCGCCAGGTGATCGACCTGCGCTGGCCGGAGGAGCTCGTCACCGCGCCGAATGACTTCCGCCGCTCGTCCACGATCCGGTACACGAGCATCGCGCTCCTCGCGGACGACCCGACGCCTCAGTCCGGGCTCGCCGGGATGTACCTGCACGTGCTCGACGCGCGTGCCCCGCAGCTCGCGGATGTGGCCCGGGCGCTCCTGGAGCCGGACGGCCTCCCCGCGGTGATCGGCTGCGCGGCGGGCAAGGACCGCACGGGCGTGACGATCGCGCTGCTGCTCGACCTGTGCGGCGTGGCGCGGGACATCATCGTGAAGGACTACGCGCTCTCGGCGCGGTACTTCGCCTCCGCGGCCGCGCACATCGAGCCCGACGACTGGCGGCACGCGAGCCTCGTCGTGGACAGCCCGCCCGAGTACATGGACGGCGCGCTCGAGCATCTCGACACCGCCCACGGCGGCGCACGGAGCCTGCTCCTGCACCAGGGGCTCACCGACGCGGAGCTGGACGCGCTCGTGGAGCGCCTCACGGAACCCGCGGAGGCCTGACCCCTCGAAACCGCGCCGGGCCCCCTGCGGGCCCGGGTCGATCCGACGCCCCTTCATCGGAGGGTGCCTGCTCATGCGGGGCCACGAGGCGCGACACGCTCCGGCCCAGGGCGCTTTCAGGTTCGCGGGATCGGGAGCTCCTCATTGCGCTCGTCGATCCAGCGCCGCACCGCGGAGTCGTCCGTCGGGTCGATCCCCGAGGCGCGGAGTCCCAGCGCGATCTGCTTCGCCGGCCCCGCCTGCCCCTCGTCGGCCATCCCTTCAATGAAGTCCGGCGCGAAGCTGTCCACGGCCACGAGCGTCTCCGCGATGACCTCTCCGGACAGCCCCTTCCGGCGTGCCGAGAAGCGCACGAACCGGCGCAGGACCTCCGGCAGGACCTCGATCTCACCCGGCCCGAGGATCGCCTTGCGCGGCAGCCAGTCCGCGAGGAGGATCTCGATCGCGATCGGGCTCCATCGAAGCGGGTCCCAGGCGCCGTAGTCGCCGGCGAAGTCGACGAAGAGGCGGGCGAGGTCGGCCGGCG
>JBAWVU010000440.1:0-2303 GCA_037147135.1 Chloroflexota bacterium | reverse complement strand
GCTCGACATCCGGAAGCGCGCGGGGGTGCCCCTCGAGTTCGTCGCACGGAGCCACTTCCCGCTCCTCGAGCACGACGCGCAGGTCGACCTGATGCAGCAGCTCGCCGAGGACGTCGCGCCCCTCGTCTGAGCCGGCCCCGGGGGCGTCTCAGGCAACGAACGAGCGAAGGGATCCGGGTTACGCGGCCTGATCCATGAAGGGCCACGACCGAAGCCGCACGAGCGTGCATGCCGAGGGGTCAGCGTCGAGAAGGGCGCGACCCTCCCGGCGTCCGATGACCAACGGCACATATGCGCCGGCACCCTGCGGTCGGACCATCGCCCCGAGAGGCTCGCGGGGTCGCCCGACGGCGCACGAGGCGCGGCCAGAGGGAGCGGAGGGGTCGGTCGATGGGCATGCAGGGTCAAGGGTCGCCGGAGGTCGCGACACACGGGACGCACGCGCATCCCCTGGTGGCCGCGGTCCGGAGCTCGACACGCCTCGAGCTCATCGGCCTCGTCGTGATGCTCGGCTTCTACGCGCTGCTGCTTGGGACCTTCGCGATCAGCTGGCCGACCCACGACGCGGCGCTGCAGATGCGGGTGACGAGCGTCGGCACGTTCGTCCTGTACGTCGTCTGCGTCGGCCACTGCCTGAGCTCCCGCGGCGCGCGCGCGACGATCGGGTTCTTCGCCCTCTCGTGGATCATCCCGTTCTGCGCGGAGTACCTGGGCTCGAACTACGGCCTGATCTTCGGCTCGTACGACTACACCGGCACGATGGGGCCGTCGATCGGCGGCGTCTCCCTCCTCATCCCGTTCTCGTGGAGCATCCTGCAGTACGGCGCGCTCACGCTCATCTGCTGGCTCCTCGGACTCGGCGGCGACCGGCGGGGCGCGACGTGGCCCGGGAGGATCGGGTGGAGCGCACTCGTCGCCCTTGCCGTCGGCGTCGCCGTCACGTCGCTCGACCTCATGACCGATCCGGCATACGTCTCGAACGTCTGGCAGCAGGTGCTTGGCGTGGCCCCCTGGTGGTGGTGGGACGGCGGCGCGTACCTCCCGAACCTCCAGGTCTGGCAGGGCGCGGGCGGCATCCCGGTCGAGAACTTCTTCGGCTGGGCGGCGGTCACCTTCGTCGTGATCTTCGTCTTCCTGCTCGTCTTCGACGGTCATGGGCGCCGCCTCGATCGGCTGGTCGACGTCGTCGGGCTCCTCCTGTACGGCTTCAGCCTGGTCGCGGTGACGCTCGAGCTCGCGGAGATGTCCTGGTACGACCCGGGCCTGCCGGAGGCTGCGGTCATCGGGATCTTCGCGGCAGGCCCACTCGCCATCGTCGGCGTCGTGAAGTTCGCGCAGATGTACTGGACGCCGCCCTCGCCCGGGACGACCCCCGGGCCGTCCGGCACGCGCTGACAGAGCGGCGTCCGGGCCCTACCGGGTGTCGCTAGTGGCGATGATGCCGCCGTAGGCGCTCATGTAGAGGGTGCCATCAGGGCCGATGATGGGCAGCGGCCAGTAGGCGTCGAACTGCGAGCCGGTCCCCACCTGGCGCTCCCACACGACCTTCCCGGTGCGGAAGTCGATCGCCGTCCAGTACCAGACATCGAGTCCCGCGGCGTCGTACTTGCGGGTGTAAGCGTAGACGAGGCCATTGCCGGTGGAGAGCGTCAGCCCGGCGTTCGGCGACGTGACCGACGTGTTGTTCCAGACGGTGTGGCAGCCACGACCCTTCGGGTTGATGTCCACGCGCACGACGCCCGGCACGCTCGGGGTGCTCTCCAGCGTGCTGAGGTCGATGGTGTACCCGTAGTTGTTCACGGCGATGAGCGAGTCGCGGAACCCGATGAGGGAGTCCTCCACCGCGCCCTCCCCCTTCGGGAAGATCCCGACGCGGCAGACCTCGCGCTTCATGCCGCGCGCGAGGGTGCGCGCGGTGCGATAGACGACGATGTGCTCCTGTCCCGGGGCGTTGTCGACGATGGCGACGTACTTCCCGCCCCCGAGGATCGTCGGGGTCGTGCCGGAGCCGTCGGAGATCTGGCCGGGCTTCTGCTTGCCGTCGGTCAGGTACCGCACGGACCAGTCGACCTTCGGGACCCCGTCGGTGCCGGCGGTGACGCGATAGAGACGGCGGTCCGTGACGATGAAGGCGGTGGTGCCGGTGACGGCGAAGGAGTTGTAGATCCCCTCGCTCGTGCCCAGGCGCACCGTGTGCACGGCGCCCGTCTCCGTGTCGAGGACGCCGACGATCCCGGTCTCGCGGCCGGTCACCCAGATCCGCCCCTTGAAGTCCGGCACCGGGGAGAAGACCGTCGACACCC
>JBAWVU010000439.1:0-2316 GCA_037147135.1 Chloroflexota bacterium | reverse complement strand
CTCCCTCCCTCCGGCTCGTCCCGCGCAGCGGCCGACCGCCGCCCCTCCCGCGGCGCCGGCCTCGGCCGAAGGGCGCGGCCTCGTGACGTCGAACGTCGTCGGGTTCCTCCCCAACCCGGTCGCCTCTTCCGGGGCGAAGGGGGCGATCCTCCTCGTCGGGTTCCGCCGCCCCGCCAACGTCACCGGGCTGAGGCAGGTGCAGATCGTGGAGGCGCGCGACTTCGACGGAAAACCGATCGCGGGCCTCGAAGGGAGCGAGGCGGATGTGCTTCCCGCCGACGACCCGACGGGTGCGGGAAGAATCCGGATCCAGCTCGCCGACACGATTCCCCACGGGGACCCGCGCGTCGCGGCTCTCGCCGTGGTCGAGATCGACGTCGGCCCCGCGCGGTTCCGCGCGAAGCTGGACAAGGGCGTGCTCTCGCACTGAAGTGATTCCAGAACCCGTCACGCGGGTTCCGGACCTCCCCTCGGCCCGCTTCGCGGTCCTGCGGCCTCTATCCCCGTCACGCGGGTCGCGATGGGAAGGGAACCCGGGCCCCGGTTTCCCGCTCCCGGGGGGGCCTCCTTGACGCCGGCGCGCCGCGCGTCGAGAATTTCGCGCTTTGCGGGAACCGGCCCAGGCTGCTCCATGGAAGGGCCGGCCGAGCGAGAGGTCGTTCGATGAGCAGGAAGTGGACCGATGAAGAAAGCCGCTGGCTCAGGGACAACCATGCCCGGATGGACGTACAAAGCCTGTCCCAGAGGCTCGGCGTCCCGATCGCGGAGGTCGAGAAGCGGCTGAAGCAGATGAAGCTCGTGCCGGAGGACGAGGGGTCCCCCCTCCTCCCGGCCCGGAAGGCTCCTGCCACGATGAAGGAGCTCGTCCGCGAGATCTCGGCGGCGCGGCGCGAATACGAGAAGGCGATGGAGCTCTTCCACCGCCGGGACCTGGTCGAGGCCGCGAAGCGGTTCGAGGCGATCGTGGAGAAGTATCCCGACGCGAAGGAGTACGTCGACCGCGCGAAGATGTACCTCACGGCGTGCCGGACGAACGGCAAGAGGCACGCGCCGCTCCCGTCGTCCCCGGAGGAGCTCTACCACGCCGCGGTCTTCGAGAAGAACCGGGGCCAGGTGGGACGGGCTCTCGAGCTCCTGAAGAAGGTCTCCGCCATCCGCGACGAGGACGCGCGAGCCCTCTACCTCGCCGCCTGCTGCCATGCCCTCGCCGGCACGCCCGACGAGGCGATCGCGGCGCTGAGGCGCGCCATCACGGCCGATCCCTCGACCCGGATCCACGCGCGGCTCGAGACGGACCTCGCTTCGCTCCGCGGTCGCCCGGGATTCTCGGAGCTCCTCGGAGCGTGAGCCGCTCCTCGCCGCTCGCCGTACTCGTCCTCGCGGCGCCGGCGCCGACCTGCTTCGGATCGGCGCGTCCCGTTTCTCTTCACGCCGCAGCCGGACGCACCCTCCTCGACCGCGTCCTCGAGACGGCGCTCGCGGCGGCGGCGTCCGAGCCCGGGTCGCAGGTGGTCGTGGCCGGCCCCGCCGAGGTGCTCGAGAGCGCCCGGAGCCGCCTCCCCTCCCTCCGCACGCTCCTCGTCGAGGGACCCTGCCCGGCCGCCGATGCTGCGGCGGCCGCGGAGGCGGCGGAGGCTGCGTTCGGGGCCGACCTCCCGGGCCTCCGGGTCCTCGTCCTCCGGGCCGAGTCCCCGCTTCTCTCTCCGGCGTCGGTCCTCGCAGCCGTCCCGGCGTCTCCCGGCCTCGCCGTGGCGTCCGGGGAGCTCGTCCCCGCGGACGAGGCGCTCCGGGTCACGACGCGCAGGGAGCTCGCCGCCGCGGAGGCCGTCCTGCGGGCACGAGCCGCCGCGCGGGCGATGGATGCCGGTGCGACCCTCGTGCGCCCCGAGACGGTCACGCTCGACGACACGGTCGAGCTCGAGGCCGACTGCGTCGTCGGTCCGTACGCGACCCTGTCCGGCGCGACGAGCGTGGGCGCCCTCAGCCGGATCGGGCAGGGGTGCGTCGTCGTCGACTCGCGGATCGGGAGGGGCGTCGAGGTCCGACCGTACTGCGTCATCGAGAATGCCGTCGTCGGGGACGGAGCCTTCGTGGGGCCGTTCGCGCGGCTGCGCGAGGGGACCGACCTCGGGCCAGCGGTCCACGTCGGCAACTTCGTCGAGACGAAGAAGGCCCGCCTCGCCAGGGGAGCCAAGGCGAACCACCTGACGTACCTCGGCGACGTCGACGTGGGCGAGGGGACGAACGTCGGCGCCGGCGTGATCACGTGCAACTACGACGGAGTCTTCAAGCACAGGACGACGATCGGGGCGAAGG
>JBAWVU010000438.1:0-2316 GCA_037147135.1 Chloroflexota bacterium | reverse complement strand
ACGAGGAGATCCGCCGGATCACCGGGTACCCGGTGATCCGGCGGATCTCCTCGTAGAGCGGCCGCAGGCGGTCGTACATGCGCCGGTAGACCTTCTCGTAGAGCTCGTCGTACAGCGCATGCGTCGTCGGGTCCGGGTCGCGCACCGACGCGACCCGTGTCATCTCGCGGACGGCGATCGGGATGTCGCGGTGGATCCCGAGGCCGACCGCGGCATCGATGGCCGCACCCAGGCCGCTCGCCTCGTGCGTATGCGGCCGCGCCGCAGGGAGCCCGAAGACGTCCGCAGTGAGCTGCACCGCGCCGTCGCTCTGCGCGCCTCCGCCGGAAACCCGCAGCTGCTCGATGTGGACGCCCGTCTTCTTCTCCGTCCGCTCCTTCCCTTCCCGGAGGGCATACGCGAGCCCTTCGAGGATCGCGCGGTAGACGTGGGCGCGGGTGTGGACATCGCCGAACCCGATGATCGCCCCCTTCGCCTCGGGTCCCGGGATGCGCGTGCCCGGCGACCAGTACGGCTGGAGCGTGAGCCCCATCGAGCCCGGAGGCGCCGCCGCGAGGAGCTCGTCGAGGAGCCGGTGGGTCGGGACGCCGAGCTCGCCCGCGCGCGACTCCTCGGCATGCCCGAACTGCTGGCGGAACCATTCGACCATCCAGAAGCCGCGGAAGACGGAGAGCTCGAGTACCCATGCGTTCGGCATGGCGGCCGGGAACGGCGGGACGAGCGCGATCGCCTCGACATACCGCCGCTGGGTCGTGTTGAACGTCGCGGTCGTCCCGAAGCTCAGGCTCCCGATCGTCGGCTCGAGCGCACCCGAGCCCAGGACCTCGCAGGCCTTGTCTGCCGCCGCCGCGATGACGGGCAGCCCGGCGGGGATCCCGGTCATCGCAGAAGCCGCCGCGGTGATCTCGCCGAGGCGCTGGGTCGGGGGGACGAGGCCGGGTAGGGTCCCCGGGTCGATCGGCGCGACGACCCACTTCCAGTCGCCGACCGAGGCCCAGCGCTGGTGCTTGTAGTCGAACGGGAGATAGCCGACCTGGCACCCGACCGAGTCGACGAAGCGGCCCGTGAGCCGGTGTGAGAGGAACCCCGACAGGAGGAGGTAGTGGGCGACCTTCTCCCAGGTCTCCGGCTCGTGAACGCGGATCCAGTTCGCCTCGCAGTCCGCCTGGAACGCCGCGACCGTCTCCCTCACCCCGAGCGCACGGAACGCGGCCCCCCAGCGGCCACCGACCGCGGGCAGGCCCTCGGTCCGCCGTTGGTCGAGCCAGACGATCGCGGGCCGGAGCGGCCGGGCGTCCCGGTCGAGCACGACGACGGTGGACCGCTGCGTGGTGAGGGCGACGCCGGCGAGCGCGGAGCGGTCGACCCCGTCCGCCCAGAGCCGCCGGCACGCCTCCCCGACCGACGTCCAGTACAGCTCCGGATCCTGCTCCGCCCAGCCCGGGTGTTGGCTCACGTACGGCTCGATCGGGACGCGCGCGGACGCGACGAGCTCGCCGCGCGGGTCGAAGACGAGCGCCCGGACACTCTGCGTCCCGACGTCGATCGAGAGGATCCGGTCAGCCATCCCCCTCACCCCCTCCAAGTGCGGTACCTGCGCCGCCGGCGAGCGGTGCGGCAGGTACGGCCCCGGGGCCGCCCACGAGGGCCGCGGCGTAGGCGCGTGCGTGCAGGCCACGATAGGCCGCCGCCTCCTCGTCCCACCGTGCGCGGTCCCAGCCGAGCTCGTCGGCGCAGATCGCGCGGATCCGGTCCGCGTGCTCCATCCCGCCGTCGCGGAGGATGAGCCCGAGCCGGACTCTCCGGAGCAGCAGGTCGTCGAGATGGACGACGCCCTCGGCTCGGGCGGCCCAGCGGAGCTCCACCCAGAGCGCCGGGGTGCCCGGGACAGGTTCGAGCTCGCCGGGTCCGGCCGCGGCGGCGACGAGGGCGGCGGCGGCGCCGTACCGACCCTCGAGGCGCCTGATCGCGGACGGGTCGAGCGCCGCCCGTCGCGTCCCACCCCAGGCCCCACCGGCGGTGAGCGTCGCGATGGTCGCCACGGCCGCCGCGTCGTCCCGTGACTCGTCGAAGCTCGGCAACGGCCGGAGCGGTGGCCGACCCGGCAGCCGGCCGCGGACCGCGGCGAGCGCATCGCGGGCGATGAGGCGGAACGTCGTGAGCTTCCCGCCGGTGACGGTGAGCAGCCCGGACTCGGCCCACACGACGTGGTCGCGCGTCTCCTTGGACGGGTCGCGCTTGCCGCTCCCGACGACCGGCCGGACCCCCGCCCACGTCGCGACGACGTCGTCCGGCCCGATCCCGAGCGACGGGACC
>JBAWVU010000437.1:0-2326 GCA_037147135.1 Chloroflexota bacterium | reverse complement strand
CGCGCGATGATGACGGATGCGGGCTGGACATCGAGCGTCATGAGCGTCTGCGGACGGGCGCCGAACCCCGTGCAGGCCCCCGTGTCGCCCGGGCAGACCCGGTCGAGGCTGGCGGACTGGACCACATACGTGCCGTCCGCGCCACGGGTCACCCACGCGACGGCGGACGGGTCGATCGCGAATGGCGTGGGGACGGGCGGCGTGAAGAGCCCCGGGATCCCCGACGCGACGAGGGCGATGGCCGCGACGAACGCGAGCCCTACGCCCGCGACCGCCGTCGCGGCGAGCGGCGTCGGCCGCCCGAACGATCCACCGACCCCCGCCGGCGCGAGTACCGGGGGCCCGAACGCGCGGTGCGGAAGCGGGTGCGCCTGCGATGTGGCCGGACGCCGGACGAGGCGGGCACGCTCGTCGGCGACCCGCGCCTCCTCGATGTCAAGGCGCGCGGCGAGGGCCGGGGCCAGCTCGCGCGGCGGCTCGATCTCGGCGAGGCCGCGGACGCGCTCGCCCTGCAACGCGTAGTCGATGACGGCCTCGCAACAGTCACGGCACCCGTCGAGGTGAGCGGCAAGCCGCGAGGCGTCCTCCGGCCGAAGGACCTCCGAGATGCCCGCGGCCGCGAGCTCGCGCGCACGCTCGTGCTCGCCGCGTGAGCGGTCGGCGTGCAGGGTGAAGCGCCCGGGGCCGCTCATCGCGCGATGGCCCCTCCGGG
This sequence comes from Chloroflexota bacterium, assembly GCA_037147135.1. Taxonomy (GTDB): domain Bacteria; phylum Chloroflexota; class Limnocylindria; order Limnocylindrales; family CSP1-4; genus CAIYQJ01. Next base: position 1,614 of record JBAWVU010000437.1, on the reverse strand, counting down.
CAGGGTGGAGCAGCGGGCGATCCGGCTCATTCGCGCGTCCCCCGCTTCTCGGCGGCGCCCGGCAGGCGGACGACACGCGGCCCGGACACGGCCTCGGTCGCCACCGTCTCCGGGGGGAGGAGGGCCTCTTCCTCCGCGATCGCGGCACGCAGGCTCTCGCGAGCACGCGTGAGGAGGGCGCGCGCGGCCACGTGGCTCACGCCGAGGATCCCCGCGATCTCGACACCGGTGAGGTCGTGCAGCTCGGCGAGGAGGAGCGCGGCCCGCTGTCGCTCCGGGATCCTGGCGAGCGCCCGCTCGAGGGGACCGGAGAGGCGGGCGTCCATGACGAGCCGCTCCGCGGAGGGCGCCGTCCCGTGCGACTCGCCGGTCCACGGGATGAATCGGACGATCCGCCGGCGTCGCAGGTCGTCGAGGGCGAGGCGGTTGGCGATGCTGTAGAGCCACGGCCGGGCCTTCGCGGGATCCTCGAGGGAATCAAGGCTCCGGAACGCGCGGACGAACGTGTCCTGCGTGAGGTCGGCGGCGAGCTCGGTGTCCCGCACCATCCGGGCAAGGTACGTGTGGATCTCCGTCGAGTGGAGCGCGAATAGCTCCTCGACCCGCGCACGCGTATCGGTGGCGGCGCGGGCGGAGGCTGGCGGCGTGTGCGGCCTGTGCTCGCTCATCGAGTCCCCGTCACGAGCGTCTTCAGGCGCGCACGTTCCAGTCGAGAGACGGAGGAGCGCGGCCCGTTGTGACGAACGGGGGAGCGGGACCGGCCCGGGCGACAGTCGACGTGCTCGGCGGGCGCGATCATCGGTCGGCCCCGCGCGCGTCCGTCCCGGACGTCCGGAGCAGCTCGTCCACTGCCTCCTCGGGCGAGACCGGGTTCACGGGGAGTCCCGTCCCGACCTCGAGGCCGGCGATCTCGCGCAGCCGCGGGTGGACCTCCCAGTGCCAGTGATAGGTCTGGTCAACGCGCTCGCGCAGGGGCGCCGTGTGGAGCACGAGGTTGTACGGCGGGCCGTCGAGCGAGGCGAGGCGCCGGAGGACCTGTCGGAGGGCGACGGCAAGCGCGTCCACGTCGGCGTCGGACGCCCTCCCGAAGTCCGCTTCGTGGCGTCGCGGGACGATCCAGACCTCGAACGGCGACCGCGACGCGAACGGGGCGTACGCCACCGCGAACGCGTCCTCGTGGACCACGCGGTCGAGGCGCTCCGGCTCCTCGCGGACGGATCGGCAGAACGGGCACTCGCCCTCGCGGATGAGGAAGCGGGCGGCACCCCCGATCTCCTCGCCGACGCGGTGCGGGACCTGGGGAAGGTCGTAGAGGTCGAGGCAGAGGTGGTTCGTCCGGGAGCCCGCCTGCGCGCCCCAGTTCTGCACGACCTGGAGGTACTCGGTGAGGCCGGCGCGGGTCGCCTCCGCGATCGCATCGCGGCCGGCCCGCAGCATCCCGGAGATGACCGCGTCGCCGACGGCGTGGAGCGGCCGGTGCTCGGCGGGCGGCGCGACGATCGTCCGCCAGCTGCCCGCCGCCTTCGCCTTCGCGAGCGCCACCTGGACGAGGTCGCGGTCGCGGTCGCGCGAGGCCGCGTCCGTGCCCACGACGTCGAAGGCATAGTCCTTGAG
>JBAWVU010000436.1:0-2349 GCA_037147135.1 Chloroflexota bacterium | reverse complement strand
GACACCGCCGGCACGGCCGGCGCCGCGGAGCGGCCGCTCGAACCCTGACCCTCGCGGAGCCGAGGCGCTCGCACCCTCACCGCGGGCCGGGGAGCGCGCCGAGCCATCGGCGCGCTCGCGCCAGCCTTACCGATGCCGGAAGCGCGCGGCGAGTCGGTCTACCGGGCCCGGAGCGCTGACCTTCGCCTGGGCGAGGATCCAGTCGCCCGTGAGCTCGTCGAACGTCGCCGCGAACGGGCCCCCTCCGGCGGGCAGCAACCCGACCCATGCCTCCCCGGGATCGCCGTGGACGGTCGCGGCCCCGGCCACCGTGACCGTGCGCCGCGGCCCGAAGAGCCGCGTGTCGACCTGGCTGACGAGCGGGCCGACTCCGGGTGGATCGAGGAGCAGGCACGGCAACCCCGGATCGGTGCTCGTCGACTGCGACGGCTCGGCACCGGCTGTCGGCGTGAACGCAACGCGCATGACGTCCCGGCCCTCGTGGGAGACGCGGCCGAGCCAGGCTCCGTCCGCCTGCTCGAGGTCGATCCGGTCGGCCACGTACTTGGGGAAGCCGATCGACCGGCCGCCGTCGCACGCGGTCCGGTCGTCGACGGGCATCGTGACCACGAACCAGCCGCTCTGCCGCCCGCGACGGCAGGCCAGGAGGACGTAGCCCTCGCCATACGGGACGAGCGGAGCGTCCACCTCGTGGTAGTCGATGACGGACACGATCACGAGCGGCGACTCCGGCATGTCGAAGGCCGGCGGGAGGAGGGACCGGTACAGCGCTGGGTCGGCGGGCGGGAAGGCGACCGTGATGCCGCGCTGGCCGTGGTAACCCCACGGGCGGACCCGCGGCGACGCCGGCGGGGTCGGGGACGGTGCCGCGGATGTCATGCCTTCGACCTCGCCCGTCCCGGATGTCACGAAATCGGGCCGTGCGTACGCCGGGTCCGGGTAGCGGTAGAAGCCCTCGCCGCTCTTGATGCCGACGCAGCCGCGGTCGACGTACCCCTTGAGGAATGCCGCGTTCCGCTGCGCCTGCGCATCGCCGGTCTGGCGCGCCCAGTAGTCGCTGATGTGCCAGACGGTGTCGAGGCCGACCCCGTCGAGCATCCCGAACGGCCCGATCGGCATCTTGAAGATGGCCATCCAGGCGCGGTCCACGTCCTCCACGGAGGCGACCCCGTTCGCGGCGAGCGTGATCGCCTCGCGGTTGATGGCGTTGTACATGGCGTTGAAGACGTAGCCGGGGCTCTCCTTGCGGACGAGGATCGGGATCTGCCCGATCTTCCGGGCGAACGCCCACAGGACGTCGGTGGTCTCCGGCGCAGTTCCCGACAGCGGCATGACGTCCACCACGTTCGACTGCCAGACGGGCTGGTGGAAGTGGAGAGCGGCGAAGCGGTCGGGCCGGCCCGTCGCCGCAGCGAACGTCGAGGGCAGCAGCGTCGACGTGTTGGTGGTGAAGATCGTCCGCGGCGGGCAGAGCGTATCGAACTGCCCCAGCACGCGGCCCTTGAGCGCCGGATCCTCCGGCACGGATTCGCTCACGAGATCGACGTCGCTCGCCGCCACCGCCGGGTCGGTGGTCGTCGTGATGGCCGCCAGCGCGCGCTCGCGCCTCGCCGCATCGATGACTCCCGCCGCCACCTGCTCGTCCGCGTAGCCGCGGATGCGCTTCATGCCCGTCTCGAGCGCCGCCGGGTCGACGTCGTACAGGACGACCTCGAACCCGTGTGTCGCGCACTGGAGCCCGATCTGCAGGCCCATCGTGCCGCTGCCGATGATGAGGATCCGGCGGACGTCGTCGATGTTCATGGCACTCCTCGGCGGCCGGGGCAGGACGGCGGACGCACCGAACACGGTACTACCCGCGAGGACGCGCGGACCCGCGGCCCGCGCACCGGGCGCCGGAACCGATGCGAGTACGATGTACATGCCCTGCCAGAGGAGGACCGGATGCCGATGACCGAAGGCCCGCGCCCGGAGGATGACCTCGACCACGCGCTGAACGACGTCCTCGAGTACCTCGCCCTCTCGGCGATGGAGGAGGGTGAGCTCGACACCCTCGGGACGCAGATGTACAGGGTGATCACCGCGCTCCTCGCGAGCCAGGAGAGCCAGGGCCAGCTGAGCGCGTATCGCGAGTCCACGCTGCAGCGGATCAGGACCATGGCACAAGCGACCGGAGCGGCCGGTCCCGACTCGGCGGACAAGAGCGCCTGACCGGCAGCAGCGCGACGGGCCGATCGGGGCGACGTCGGCTTCGCCCTCTCGACCGCCGAGCCCGGAGCACCTCGGGCGACTGAACGGCAGGTGCCTCGCCCTCGACCGGTACCTACGATGGCGACGCCCTTGTGTCGG
>JBAWVU010000435.1:0-2356 GCA_037147135.1 Chloroflexota bacterium | reverse complement strand
CACGACGATCGCGGACTTCGCCGTCGCGATGGGGACCGGCCAGATCAAGACCGGTGCGCCGTCGCGTTCCGAGCGCGTGGCGAAGTACAACCGGCTCCTCCGGATCGAGGAGGAGCTCGGCGCCGGGTCGGTCTACCTCGGACGCGGGGCGCTCGCCGGGGCCCTTCCGGAGATCACCGTGTGACCAAGGCACCCGATCGCGGGGCGATCCTCGTCGGCTCCCACGCGAACGCCCGCTCGGACCGGCGGGCGGGCGACGGGGCCGGCGCTGCGGCATCGGCCGAGGGGTCCGCTCCGTCCGCCTGAGGGTCCGCCCGGGCGACTACCCGATGACCGTGAGCGCCGCGCCGGCCGCGATGAGCGCGGCCCCGCCCATGCGCTGCGCTGCCCCCTCATGCTCGCCGAGCCCGAAGATCCCCCACGCGGTCGCGAGCACGACCGCTGACTCGCGGAGCGGTGACACGATCGCGAGGGGCGCGATCGAATAGGCCGCGAGGATGATGAAGTACGCCCCGACGATGAGGAGCCCGGCGACCGTCGAGCGGAACCATGGGGCGGGCGCGCCGGAGGTATCGTCGCCGGCCGCGCCGTCCGTCTCCGCTGCCCCCGTGGAGTGGCCGGGTCGCGCCGCCATCCGGGCGATCACGCCGTTCCGCGTGGCGACCCGGCGCTCGAGGCGGCGGGTGATCCCGAACCGTCCGTCCGCCCCGATCCATGCCCAGAGCATGAGGATGCCGGCCGTCCACGTGGCCCAGCCGTACACCCACGACGGCCCCTCCCGCGCCCCGACGCGGTCCATCGCCGAGTAGCAGATGATCGCCACGCCGGTGAGGAGCGCCCACGGAACGGCGGTCGAGCCCGCGAGCAGCGCCGGCCGCCGGACGAACCAGCCTCCGCCGAGGAGGCACGCGACCCCGACGAGCGCGAGCGGGTCGAGTCGCTCGCCGAGCAGGACGATGCCCACCACCACGGTCCCGAACGCCGCGGTGCCGCGGGCGATCGGGTAGACGGTCGAGAGGTCGCCCCGGCGGTACCCGGCCGAGAGCGCGACGTAGAAGACGAGCTGCGCGACCCCGGAGACGACCGCGAGGCACCAGCCCTCGGCGGACATCGTCGGCGACGCGTTCGCCACCCAGGCGACCGCGGCGATCGGCGTGACGACGACCATGGCCCCGGCGATCGCCCGGGCCGTCGTCCGAAGCGGGTCGCCGGAAGACTTGACGACGACGTTCCACGCGACGTTCATGCACGCCGCGAAGAGCACCGCGGCGACGATCGTCGGGCTCATGTCGCGAGTCTACGGATGGCCCCGACGCACCGCCGACCCCGTCCGACAGCGATGAGGCCCGGGTCCTGCGACCCGGGCCTCATCGCTGTCTCGTCGATCCGCCGCCGCGGTGCGGCGTCGCCTCAGGTGGTGGCGTCCCCGGCGGGCTTCTTCGGCTTCGCGGGAGCCTTGGCGGTCCGCACGGCCGGAACCTTCGTGGCCGCGGCCTTCGCGGTCGTCTTCGTGGTCCTGGTCGCGACCGCCTTCGACGCGGGAGCCTTGGCTGCGGTCGTCCCGGCCGCCTTCGTGGCCGCGGCCTTCGTCTTCTTCGCCGCGGGCATCGCGGCAGCCTCGACGACGGCCGCCTTCGCCGCGGGCGCGGCCTCGATGCGTCCGGCCTTCGTGAGGGCGGCGCGCGCCTTGCCGGCCGCGGTCTGCGGCGTCTTGGCCTTGGCGGCCTTCGACGCGGCGAGACGGGCCTTGGCGGCCTTCGCCGCGGCGGCCTTGCCGGTCGTCTTCTGGACCTTCGCGGTCTGGACATGCACGCCGCCGAGTGCCGCGTTCACCTTCCGGGTGAGGCGCGACTTGCGGCGGGCCGCCGCGTTCGGATGGATCGCACCGGCCTTCGCCGCTCGGTCGAGCGCGCTGATCGCATCGCCGAGCTGGGCGACGGCGTCGCCCTCCATCTGCCCGGTGGCGACCTTGAGGGCCTTGGTGACGAGGGTCTTGGCCGCGCTTCTGCGCGGCTGGTTGATCTCGCGGCGTCGCTCAGCGGTCCGGACCCGCTTCTGCGCGGACGGCGTTCGGGTGCCGGTCCAGCCTCGGGGAGAATGAGCCACGGTCTGCGTTCCTCGTGCAGGAGTCTGGTCGAGCCACGCCCGCGGGTCGGCGGGCACAGGCGAAAGCGATGTTCAGCGCACGCGGGAGAGGACGCCGCGTGGCGCGAAGGAGGAGTGTACCAGAGCCAGCGCTCGGGGCGGTCCCCGCTCGGGGCGGTCCCCGCTCGGGGCGGTCCCCGCTCGGGGCGGTCCCCGCAGCAAGCCGCCGTCCGATGATTCCGGCCATCCCGCCACGCCACAGGCCATCGGC
>JBAWVU010000434.1:0-2357 GCA_037147135.1 Chloroflexota bacterium | reverse complement strand
GACGAGGAGCTCGAGAAGTTCCGCTGGCGGGTGGGCCGGATCGCGGGCTCCTCGTTCCACTACCACTACGCGCGCCTCATCGACACGCTGCACGCCATCGAGAAGATCGAGGAGCTTCTCCGCGGACCGGACATCCTGGACAAGCACGTGCGGTCGTTCGCCGGCATCAACCGGAACGAGGGCATAGGCGTGTCGGAGGCGCCCCGCGGCACGCTCATGCATCACTACAGGGTGGACGACGACGGCATCGTGGAGTGGGTGAACCTCGTCATCGCCACCGGCCACAACAACATGGCGATGAACCGGAGCGTCCTGCAGGTGGCCCGGAGCCACATCAAGGGCGAGACGATCACGGAGCCGATGCTCAACCGGGTCGAGGCGGTCATCCGCTGCTATGACCCCTGCCTGAGCTGCTCGACGCATGCCCTGGGCGAGATGGCCCTGCGCATCCAGCTCCTCGCGCCCGACGGAACGGTCCTGGACGAGCTCGCCCGTTGACGGACGCCGGCGCCGTCAACACGCTCGTCGTCGGATACGGCAACTCGCTGCGAAGCGACGACGGCGTGGGGCGGCACGCCGCCGCGCGCCTCGCCGATGATCCGCGGCTCCGGGGAGCGACGGTGCTCTCGCAGCACCAGCTGACGCCGGAGCTGGCCGTTGACGTGAGCACGGCCTCGCTCGTCATCCTCGTCGACGCGAGCACCGACGAAATGCCGGGCGTCATCACTGTCCGGCGCGTCGATCCGGCGTCGGCGGCCGGATCGACGTGGTCGCACCACCTCGAGCCGGCGGGGCTCGTGGCGCTCGCCATCGAGCTCTGGGGCGCCGCGCCGGCCGTCTTCGAGGTCGGCGTGGGCGCGGCCTCTCTCGAGCTCGGCGATCGCCTTTCGCCGACGGTCGAGCGGGCGCTCCCGTGCGTCGTCGACGCGGTCGCGGCGATCGTGGCGGAGCACGCTCCTCGCTGAAGCGTGCGTCCCCGCCGAGCGGTGGGGTGGCCCGGGAGGCCGCCGGGCCTCTGCGTCGCCGTGCCGCTCGCGCTACGCTCGCCCGGATGCCGGCGACGCCGGCACGACGAGGGGCCGCTGATGGAGCGTCGCGAGACCGGCAGGGAGGCCGAGGATCGGGTCTACCAGGGGTTGCGTCGTGCCGTCCCCGACGAGGCCGCCGTCTTCCTCCGGACGCCGTACCTCACCGGGGACGATGGCCGGGTGCATGGGGAGGGCGAGGCGGACATCGTCGTCGCCGATCCCCGGCGCGGACTCCTCTTCGTCGAGGTGAAGGGTGGCTCGCCGATCCGGCTCGACCGGGACGGCCAGTGGTGGAGCGGCGCCAACCGGATCGCCGACCCGTTCGACCAGGCGACCCGGGCGAAGCACGAGCTCGTCCGGCGGATCGTCGCGCGGGAGGACTGGGCGTGGGAGGCGCCCCGGGCCGGCCACGCCGTCTGCTTCCCGCACGTCGACCGGGACGCGATCTTCGGGGCGCTCCCCGCGGACGCGGGCCCGGAGCTCATCCTCGACCGGATGGACCTCGCCTCCCCGCAGTCCCTCGCGGTGGCGCTCGAGCGCGTCGACCGCGCGTGGCCGCGCCCGGGGGCAGGTCTCGTCCTCACCCCGTCCCAGCTGGAGGTCGTCCGCGACGTACTCCGCCCCTCGGTCCGCTTCGGGTCGTTCCTCCGTGGGGAGATCGAGGAGGGCGAGGCCGACGTCCGGCAGGCGACCGACCAGCAGCGGTGGTTCCTCGACGTCGTGAGCGAATCCCGCCGTCGCGTCGAGGTGGCCGGCTGCGCGGGCAGCGGGAAGACGCTGCTCGCAGCCGAGAAGGCGCGGCGGCTTGCCGCGGCCGGCTATCGGACGCTCCTCGTCTGCTTCAACCAGCCGCTCGCGACGTGGCTCACCGGCTCCGGCTCGCCCATCGGCGGGCATGCCGTTCACGATCGGCTCGACGTCCTCACGTTCCACGAGCTCTGCCGGCGCCTGGGGCGGCGCGCCGGCACGCTCGCGCGGGACCCGCGTCCGGGGGAGGATCCCGGCGACGGCTGGTTCGCCGCGCTGCCGGGGGTCCTCGGCGCGGCGATCGATGCCCTGGGCCCGCAGTACCACGCGATCATCGTGGACGAGGGGCAGGACTTCGAGCGGTCGTGGTTCGACCTCCTCGCGCGGCTCCTCGAGGACCCGGCCGAGGACGTCTGGTACGTCTTCCACGACCCGGCCCAGGCCCTGAGCCACCCGCACACGGTCGGGGAGCTCGGCTTCGAGGGCTTCCCGCTCACGCGGAACTGCCGGAACCCGCTGCCGATCCACGAGGCGGCGATCCGGTTCGCCCCGGGCTGGGCCGAGGCCACGGCCCTCCGCGCC
>JBAWVU010000433.1:0-2357 GCA_037147135.1 Chloroflexota bacterium | reverse complement strand
ACCTGGGGCGGAGGGACCGGCTGGGCTGCGACGGCCGCCGGCGGAGCGGCGGTGGCCGAGGGGCCGGCCGCTCGGGCGCGAGAGCGGCTGTTATGGTGGGACATCGGGACGCCTGCTGGTGTTCATGCGGGCCGCGCACGGGCGGGCGCCGGGGTCGCTTCCGGCACATCCCGATCGTGGGCGGTCCTGGTCAGCCGTCCATGAAGTCGACCTCAAGACTCGGTCAAGACTCGGTCAACCCCCGCGGCCGGGAAGCCGTGACCGGCCGGCAGCGCGGCGGAGCGGTCAGGCAGCGGCGAGCGCCACGCCGAACGTCGCCCCTTGACCGGGACCGTCGGAGCGCACCCAGACGCGCCCTTCCATCGCCTCTACGAGAGCATGGACGATCGCGAAGCCGATCCCCGAGCCGCCCTCGGCGCGCGACCGCGAGGCGTCGACGCGGTAGAAGCGCTCGAAGACGTGGGCCGCCTGCTCCGGCGTGAGGCCCGGCCCTTCGTCGCGGACCGACATCAGCACCTCGGCCGCCTGCCGGGCGACCGTGACGTGCACGGCCGAGCCGTCGGGCGCGTACCGCAGGGCGTTGGACATGTAGTTCGCGAGCGCCTGCGCGAGCCGCACCGGGTCGGCGCGGACCGGCATGGCGACCAGGGGCAGTGCGGCGTCGAGGACGATCCCGCGCGCAGCCGCCGAGGCCTCGAACTGGCCGACGACCTCGCCGACGACCGTGCGCGCGTCGAGGACCTCGACCCTGAGGGGCAGCTGGCCCGCCTCGGCCCGCCACAGCTCCTGGAGGTCGGAGACCAGCCGCGTGAGCCGGGCCGTCTGGCCGCGGAGGACGTGCCACGTCTGCTGCGACGGATCGATGACGCCGTCCTCAAGGCCCTCGAGATACCCGTCGAGGGTCGTGAGCGGCGTCCGCAGCTCGTGCGCCACGTCGCCGACGAGCTGGAGCCGCCTGCGCTCGGTCTCCTCGAGCGAAGCCGTCATGACGTTGAAGGCTCCCGCGAGATCGCCGATCTCCCCCACGCCGGATGCCGGGACGCGCTCCGTGTAGTTGCCGCCGGCGATCCGGCGGGCCGCAGCAGCCAGGCGCGCGACGGGGCCCGCGATCCGGTCCGAGACGAGGATCGCGACGACGAGCCCGACGGCCAGCGCGACGAGGAGGGCCGCGAGCAGCGCAGTGCGGATCGCCTCCCGAAAGGCGTCGAGGGTCGCCGCGTCCATCTGCGACCCGATCGGATCGTTCGGGTTGTGCCCCATCGCCGCGGCGAAGTACCCGGGACCGACGAGGCTCACCGCGACGAGCACGGTCCCAAGGGTGACGCCCGCGACGACGAGGTTCGCGAGGAGCAGCCGGGCCCGGAGCGACCGCGGGAAGTGGATCACGCGGGCTCGGCCAGGCGGTACCCGGCGCCCCGGACCGTCTCGACGAACCGTGGGGCGTCGACGTCGTCACCGAGCTTGCGCCGCAGGTTCGCGACGTGGACATCCACGAGATGGTCGTCGCCGACGAAGTCCACGCCCCAGACGGCATCGAGGAGCGCCTGCCGCGAGACGACGACCCCGGGATCGCGCGAGAGGACCGCGAGGATCTGGAACTCGGTCGTCGTGAGGGCGATGCGCCGGCCGTCGACCGTCGCGGACCGACGCGGCACGTCGATCGCGAGACCGCCGGGCGCCTGGTCGGGAGAGGACACAGCTTCGGCCATCGCCGGCAGGGTCCGTGGTCGCCGGAGGAGCGCCTTCACCCGCGCGACGAGCTCACGCGGGCTGAACGGCTTCACGAGGTAGTCGTCGGCGCCGACGGAGAGGCCCACCACGCGGTCGATCTCCTCGCTCCGCGCGGTCAGCATGAGGATGTAGACGTCCGAGAACGAACGGATCCGGCGACATGCCTCGACGCCGTCGAACCCGGGGAGCATGACGTCGAGGATGACGACGTCGGGCGCGAGGTCGCGGGCCGCGGCGACCGCGGACGGTCCGTCGCTCACGGCGTGAATGACGTAGCCCTCGCGCTCGAGATACCCGCGCACGAGGTCGATGATCGGCGGCTCGTCGTCGACGACGAGGATCGTGGGTCCGGGCATGTCCGGCCGATGATGCCACTCCCCCCGCCGGGAGGCGGTCCCGCGTCGTGATCACGTGTGGCCGACCCTCGTCGGACCGCGCGGCCGCACTCGATGTTGCCGGTCGCCGAGGATGAACGTGCGCAGGCGGGTGTCCCCGTCGACGGCCTCGAGCCCTCGACACGACGGCCCATACTCGGTGGGGGCGGGCGCGGGCACGACGACGGGAGGCCGGTGAGGGACGTGGCGGCACCACGGAGCCGAAGGGCGCGGAGACTCCCACCGGTGGAG
>JBAWVU010000432.1:0-2358 GCA_037147135.1 Chloroflexota bacterium | reverse complement strand
GTGCGAGGGCATCGGCACTCGGCCGCGCGGCCGTCACGAGTGGCGGTGCGACCGAGCCGGCCGGGAACTCGCCGGCCTGGCCCATGCCGGGCGAGAGGATCGCCGGGGGGATCGCCACGATCGGGTCGTCGTACGTCGTCGTGAGCTCCGCCTCGCCCGTGATCCAGCCGAGCAGGTCTCGCCGCGGCCGCGATCTCGCCCGAGTCCGGGTGCGGAGCGCCATCACCGGGTCGATCGTCGTGACCCCGGGGACCTCGACCTCCTCCGCCGGGACGAGCGTGGCAAGGCACGACGGGCACGTCCCGACGTCGGGATCGGGAAGCCCGGCCGAGCACCACGGGCAGCCGGGGGCCACGGTCGCGTCGGACGTCAGCGGCCACGCCGCGAGGTCACCGCCCGCGCCGGGATCGAAGGTCTTCGGGAGGTCGGAGTCCGTCATCGATCGGTCGTGCCCGATGGGCCATGACTGGCGAGCCGGCGCGGCGCCGTGCAGCGCGGCAAGCCCGGATGGTACTCCCGCCACCTCGCGACGGACCTTGCGGCACGCCGCGGTCCGGCTGTCCGCGTCAGCTGTCCGTCACTCCCACTCGATCGTCGCCGGCGGCTTGCTGCTGATGTCGTACACCACGCGGTTGACACCGGCGACCTCGTTGACGATCCGCGAGCTGATCTTCCCGAGCACGTCGTAGGGGAGCTTCGCCCAGTCGGCGGTCATCCCGTCGTCGGAGGTCACCGCCCGGATCGCGACGACGTTCGCGTACGTGCGGCCGTCGCCCATGACCCCCACCGACCGGAGCGGCGTGAGGATCGCGAACGACTGCCAGAGGCTCCGGTAGAGGCCGGCGGCCTTGATCTCGTCGATGACGATCCAGTCGGCCTCCCGCAGGGTGTCCAGCCGCTCGGCCGTCACCTCGCCGATGATCCGGATCGCGAGCCCCGGACCCGGGAACGGCTGGCGCATGACCATCGCCTCGGGGAGCCCCAGCTCCACGCCGACGGCACGGACCTCGTCCTTGAACAGGTAGCGCAGCGGCTCGATGAGCGTGAACCGGAGGTCCGCCGGCAGCCCCCCGACGTTGTGGTGCGTCTTGATCTTCTGGGCGGCCTTCGTCTCCGAGGTCGCCGACTCGATGACGTCCGGGTAGAGCGTCCCCTGGGTGAGGAAGTCGATCGCCCCGAGCTTCGCGGCCTCCTCCTCGAAGACCCGGATGAACTCGTCGCCGATGATCCTCCGCTTCTGTTCCGGCTCCGTGAGGCCGGCGAGGCGCGCGAGGAACCGCTCGCGGGCATCGACCATGACAAGGTCCATGCCCAGGTTCTGCTCGAAGGTGACCCGGAGCAGCTCCGACTCCTTCTTGCGCATGAGGCCGTGATCCACGTAGATGCACGTGAGCCGGTCCCCCACCGCGCGGTGGACGAGCGCTGCGGCCACGGCCGAGTCGACCCCGCCGGAGAGCGCGCAGATGACCAGGCCGTCGCCACCGGTCGACTTCGCGTGGGCGTCCACGCGCGAGCGGATCTCGTTGACCGTCGTCTCGATGAAGTTCGCCGGGGTCCACGTGGGGCGCGCCCCCGCGATCCCGAGCACGAAGTTCCGGAGGATCTCGCGACCCCTCGGCGTGTGGACGACCTCTGGATGGAACTGGATCCCGTACAGGCGGCGCTCCGGATCCGCGAGGGCCGCGTACGGCGTGGAGTCCGTCTGGGCGGTGGGATGGAATCCGATCGGCGGGCGGACGAGTGAATCCCCGTGGCTCATCCAGACCGGCTGGCTCCGCTCCATGCCGGCGAACAGGTCGCCGTCATCGGTCACCGTGAGGACGGCCGGGCCGTACTCGCGCCTCGTCGCCGGCACGACGTCGCCGCCGAGCTCGTGCGCCATGAGGTGGAGCCCGTAGCAGATGCCGAGGATCGGGACGCCGGCGCTCCAGAGGGCGGGGTCGGGACGCGGGGCGTTCTCCTCGTACACGCTCGCCGGGCCGCCGGAGAGGATCACCGCGACCGGCCGGCGGCGGGCGATCTCGTGCCATGGCGTGTCGAACGGGACGAGCTCCGAGTAGACGTGGAGCTCGCGGACGCGGCGGGCGATGAGCTGCGCGTACTGGCTCCCGAAGTCGAGGACGATGATGGTGTCCGGCTCGGACGCGCTCGATTCCCCGCGCGGGACCCCGCCGCCCGGGCGGTCCTCCGGCGTCCGGTCCGGTGCCGGCGCGTTGCGCGCACTCTCGAGGTACGCCTCCACCTCGGCGTCGTCCGGGGCGAGGACGCGGTGGCCGGCGTTCGCCGCCTCGCCGTGCACGGTCTTCCCGCGATCGCGCGCCGGCGCTCGCGTCTCGTGGTCGTCGCGCGGTGCGTCGC
>JBAWVU010000431.1:0-2364 GCA_037147135.1 Chloroflexota bacterium | reverse complement strand
GCCGGGGACGTGGCCTCCATGGAAGCGGGAGTCGGGACCGCGGTGCCGCTCACGCTGTCGACGATCACCGAAACTCCCCAGGCTCGATCAGCGAAACTCCCCACGCTGACGAGCCCCCGACGGGCCGCACAAGCTTAGCCGCCTGACCGGACGACCACCCCCTTTCGGAGGTGCTCGGCACGGGCACGGTGGGCCCGCATCCGGTAGCTGTCGCCGTCGATGTTGAAGACGACGGAGCGGTGGAGCAGGCGGTCGAGCATCGCCGCGGCGACCGTCGGGTCGTCGAAGATGCGGCCCCAGGACGCGATGCCGAGGTTCGTCGTGAGCGCGATGGAGCCGCGAAGGTAGCGCTGGGACACGACCTGGAAGAGCGCCGCGGCGGCCTCCGCCGGCAGCGGCAGGTACCCCACCTCGTCGATGACGAGGAGGCGCGGCCCCGCGAAGAAGCGCATCGTCGCGGCCCAGCGACCCTCGATCGCGGCCCGGTGACAGCGCGCGGCGAGGTCGGCCGCGGTCGTGTAGTAGGCCCGCTGACCGGCCTCGACCGCGGCTCGGGCGAGGCCGACCGCGAGCATCGTCTTGCCGACCCCGGGTGGCCCGATGAAGAGGACGTTCGTCGCGTCCTCGAGGAAGCGCAGCGTGGCGAGCTCGTTGACGAGCGAGCGATCCACCGAGGGCTGGGCGTCGAAGTCGAAGTCGCTCAAGCGCCAGGGCGCCGGGAGCGAGGCGAACCGCTCGAGGCTCGCCCGCCTCCGCGCCTCAGTGGCCGTGACCTCGATGGAGAGGAGGCGCTCGAGCATCGCGGTATGCCCGAGGCCCTCGGCCTTCGCCGCCTCGAGGACCCCGGGGAGCGCCTCGGCGGCGGCCGCGAGGCGGAGTGTCGCGAGATGGCCCCGGAGCGCCTGGTAGACCGACGCCTCGTTCACCGGAGGACCTCGACGAGCTCGGCATAGCGCTCGAGGTCGACGACGACCTCCCGGGCCTCTGCACCTCCGGTGAGCGCTCGTGCCGCGAGCCGGGCCGCGGGACCCGGCGGATGGTTGCCCTTGCGCTCGCACGGCGGCAGCGTCGAGAACGCGCCGAGGACCGCGGCCTCGAGGAGTGCCCGGTGCTCGTCGGTCCGGACGAGCCCGCGGCCGACGCGGTGGACGGCCACGAGCGCGCCCGAGGCGGTGACGATCTCGAGCGTCGGGTCCCCGAGGCGCTGACGGATGGTGAGTGCTGCGCCGATGAAGCCCGGTGGCACGCTGTAGCGAGCGCCCCGGAAGGCGACGCTCGCGTTCGCATCGACCGGTCCGGTCTGCTCGATCGTGGCGGGGTACGGCAGCGCCGGCAGTGACAGGAGCGGCTCGGCCTCCGCGAGCGCGCGGACACTCGTGTCGGCTCGCCGTCGAACGTCCCCGATCGTCTCGCAGAACCGGTCGAGCGAGGTCTGTGCCTCGACCATCGTGGTCGCGGTCATCGTCCGCCACCAGCGTCCGCACGCATAGCGCACGGCCGCCTCGACCGATCCCTTGCGGTTCCCCCGGCGCGGCGGGCAGGGTCGGATGGTCACGCCATAGTGCTTGGCGACAGGAGCGAAGGACGCCTGGACGTCCCCGGTGCCCGGCACGATGACCGTGGCGAGCCGATCGGTCCGCCAGGCGGGGGTCGTGCCGCCGAGACGCCGGAGCACGCCGTCGAGCGCCTCGACGAGATGGGGCTGGTCCTCCGATGGCGCGATGAAGCCCCGGACACGCCCCGAGTGAGGCAGGGTGCCCAGAAGGACATGCGCGGTGCCGCCCCAGGGTGCCCGGCGACGCTCGAACCAGTCCCATTGGATCTCGTCGCCCGGCGGATGCTCGATCTCGATCGTGGCTCGGCCGCGGACACCGGTGCAGCGCTCGCAGTGCGGACGCAGGCCGTGCCGTCGGACACTCCGGGCGAAGGAGGGGTAGCTGCGCGGGTACCCGAGCGGGACCACCTCGTCGAAGAGCGCCGTGAGCCAGAGGTGCGGGTCGTCGACGAAGCGGGCGGCGAGATACGCCACGAACGGCTCGAGCGGGTCCGGCCCTGCCCGTCTCCGGACGCCGGGCGTCCGCTCCCCGCCGACATAGGCGCGGACCGTCTTGCGGTCGCGCTCGAGATGGCGGGCGATGGCCGAGATCGACCAGCCCCGCCCTGCGAGGGCGTGGATCTCCACGTCTTCTCCCTGTGTGAGCATTGGCCGGGGCCTCCCCGCTGCTGGTGGCTTGGATCACCGTCAGCAGAGGGTGGGGCCCCACCCCGTTCCCTGGACCAGACCGTCAGAGAGGCCCGATCCGAGTGCTCAGACCTGGGGAGATTCGGTGATCAGCTCTGGGGAGATTCCGCTGATCCTCGACA
>JBAWVU010000430.1:0-2378 GCA_037147135.1 Chloroflexota bacterium | reverse complement strand
AGCTTGAAGCAGATCATGTCGTAGACGCCGGCAGACCAGATGCCGAGCGCGCCGAACCTCCTGCAGGTGAGCCGCGAGGCGAAGCCCGCAGGCAGGCCCAGGTCGATGAGAGCCTGGGGGCCCACGTTGAGCCAGTCGGGCGCGAGGCCGTACGCCGTCGCCACGTCGCCCACGGCGCGGACGAGCGCCGGCGGGAGCTCACGCATCGCGATCACGGCGCCGGTGTCGAGGCGCTGGCCGATGAGGTCGCCATCCTTCGTGGGTCGCGCGATCACGCCCCGGAGCAGGAGGTTCGCGCCCCCGACGAGCACGACCTCGTACCGGAGGCCGCGGGCTTCGAGGACGGCCCCCAGCGCCGAGAGGATCCGCTCCAGGTCATCGCGCGCCAGGTCGCTCATGCGGCCATCGTCGCAGGTCAGGGCGGATACTTCAAGTGCTCGATACGGGCAACTGGACTACACCTCCGACCCGACTCCCGTCGCCATCGCCCCCGTCGCGAGCTCCACGAACCGCGCGATCACGGTCACGACGCGCGTCTGCCCGGGCGCTCGACACGAGGAGGTGAGCAGCGCCGGATCGCATGCGAGGACGACGGGCGCCTCGCGGCCCTGGAACCTGTCGACGGTCCCGGCTTCCACGCCCGCCGGCGGAGACGAGTGGCGCACCGGCCGCATCGGAGACCTCTATCGGTCCCAGCGGCAGCACGGGGGCCCGACGGCGTGCCACCGAAGGTGACACGGCGTGGGCGCATGATCGGGTCATGAACGAGTCGATGCCGCTGATCGCGCCCGACGCGGACGTGCCTGCCCGCCTGTCGATGGCCGACGCCCCGCTCCCGGCGTACGAGAGCCATTCGTCGATCTCGACCTACCGGGAATGCCCGCTCCGCTACGGGTACCGGTACGTCGAGCGCGTCTCCGGCGAGGTCCGGCCCGGCCAGTACGCGTTCGGGAGCGCGGTCCACCGCGCGTTCGAGGTCTACGTCCTCGCGCGCATCCGTGCCCGCGCGGACGGCGTCGGCGAGCCCGGACCGGAGCTTCTCCGGGCAACGGTCGATGCCGAGCTCGACGCGTCCGGCCTCGCGCCCGACGAGATCGCAGAAGCCCGCCTGCGCGCGGCCCCGGTCCTCGCCCACTTCTTCGCGATGGACGCCGGGCGCGACGCCGAGCCGGTCGCCGTGGAGCTCGGCTTCGGCGTGGACGTGTCCATCCCGGGCGGGTCCGACGTCGTCCGGTTCGTCGGGTACCTCGATCGCGTCGACCGCGCCCCTGACGGCTCGACGGAGATCGTGGACTACAAGACCGGACGTCCGCGCGAGCAGGCCTCTGTCGATGCCGACCGCCAGCTCACCGCGTATGCATTCGCCGCCGCGCGGAGCGCGCTGCGTGACCCCGCGACCGGCGAGACCCTGCCGCCGGCTTCGCGCGTGGGACTCTACTTCGCCGACGCGGGGACACTCGTCTGGACGACCCGCGACGCGGATCAGCTCGCGGCGTTCGAGGCCGATCTCGTCGAGACGGTCAGCAGCATCCGCACTCGGGCCTTCCCGGCCCAGCCGGAGCGCCGGCGTTGCGACTGGTGCGAGTATGGGAAGACGTGCGGCGAGTCCGTCGTCCGTGCACCGGGTGGCGCCGCGTGAGGCCGCGCGTCACCGGTGCCAGCGCGGCGCACACCTCCGGCTTCGGCGGCCGGCCGCTGTGCGGGTCGACGACCGGGAAGTCCGGCGCCGCCGCCTGAGCGCTGACTGATCGCGAGAAGTCGTTCGCCGGCCCCGTGCCACCTGAGCTGGCACGGGGCCGTGAGATGCTTCGTTCGCACGAGGGGGAGAAGGCCCCGCACGCAGGTCGACGACACGGTCGCCGGCCTCCTCACGTGGCCTTGCCCACCGGCCCGTCCACCTGGCGACGGATTGGCTCCGTCCGCCGTCACGCCCGGCGCGGTGCGACGGCCGTTCGGTCGACGACCCCTCCATGCAGCTACCCGGGACGGCACGACGACCCCGGCGACACACGCGTGAAGGGAGAACGGCGATGACCAGGCCGGAGAAGGAGAGGGTCCCGCTCGCGTTCGTGCGGCCCCGCAAGCCGCTCAGCGAGATGAGCGACGACGAGCTGCGTGAGTTCGCCCACGACATCGGGGCTCTCATGGTCGCGAGGATGGATGCGGAGCGAGCGATCGCAGAGGAAGGCGCACGGTCGAGGGAGACCGCGGAGAGGGCCGGCACCGAAGCCGGCGGCGAAGACACCGACAGGTGAGAGGAGACATGCACATGGGATATCGGGGCTACGAGGAGCAGATCGAGGATCTCGCGTGGTACTGGGGTCACGACGAGATCGACTTCGACCGCGTCACGGATCGGATCTTCACCGGCGGCGGCA
>JBAWVU010000429.1:0-2393 GCA_037147135.1 Chloroflexota bacterium | reverse complement strand
CGCCGCGACTCTCGAAGTCCGCGTAGGCGGTCTGCGCGTTGGTCGCGAACGACACGACCGGGTCGTCCGAGCCGCCGCGGAGCGTGGCCGGCGCCTTCGGGCTCCAGTCAAGGAGGTCCTGCTTCGTCGCGGCAGCGGTGGTCACGTCCGCCGGGTCGTTCGCAAGGTCCGTGATGAAGGCCGCCGTGAACATCGCCTTCTGGGCTTCGACGGGCGTGCCCGCCGGGAGCTTCGCTGAGAGGCCCGCGACGTCGGTGGTCGGCAGCAGCGACTCGATGTAGCTCGCATAGGGGGCGTTGAAGACATCCGTGCCCTTGGACGACGGGTTCCCGATGAGCGCACCTCGCTGGGGCACCTGTACAGACGGGGTGGCGCCGGTGCCGGCGCAGGCGGCAGCGACCAGGACCGCAAGGCTGAGCAGCAGCCCGATGGAAAGGTGGCGCATGGCGTTCCTCGATCATCGTGCGTGGTTCCCGGGCGGCTGGCCGTCGCACCGTCCGTGTCGGCGGGACCGGAAGACCCATGACCGGCCGACAGGCGGCGTGCCCGCGTGGCCGCCGTTCGGCACCCTGCGCGACTACGGTCCAGAGGGCGAGTCCGGGACGTCATGACGGCACGACTGGCACCGGCCACTCGGGGAGTCGGCGTCGCGCGGAGCCGTCCACGCTGCCTCTGCGAGAGCCGTCGGGCCTCCAAGGGTACCAGCGCGGATCCAGCCCGGCTTCACGTTCTTGTGCGTGAGCATGCGGCTTCGCAGCCCGCCGGTCGACGCCTTGCCGACGTAGATCTCGAACAGGCCGTCGGCTCCGGTCGCGAAGAGCAGCAGGTAGAAGCCAGGCTTCTCCCAGCCGGCATTTGGCGACCGGCTCCTACCGGACCGGAGGCCCCGATCTCGCCACGTACCGGGTCCCCGGGGCAGCCCATGTGGGGACGTTGGTCCGGCGGGTCGGTTCCGCCGGGAGGACCGGAGGGACTCGGTCACGCGGCGATGCGCATCGGCCGCCCGCATGGCATGGCGCCACTTCGGTCGAATGTTGGATCGCCGCCTAACCGGTCGAACCTTCGAAGACCGAGCTTGCTCCGACAACGCAGCAACGGCCGACCGGCTTGGGCACGCGGCGTCCTTGGCAGGGCTTCAAGGCGCCCGGTCCGGACCGCGTCGGGGTACGAGGTGGTCGCCGGGAGCGTCCTGCATGCGCCGGGCCGCCACGCCGCCCCGTCGAACGACCCTCTTCCCGCAGCAACCCAGGTGCAGGGCCCGCCCCCTTGCCAGGCTGCCGAACCGGTATCCGGGCGACCTTCCCGTCGTCCGGGACGGCTACGGGGCCCGCAGGAGCACCGCGACCAGCTCGCGCAGGACCGGCACCGGCACCATGTTGCCGTTGCGGGCGACCGTGATGTACGCGTCGCGCTCCGGGAGGTAGAAGACGTCCGTCACCGCGCCGGGGTAGCCGCCATTGTGTCCTTCGAGGGCGACGCCGAGGGCCGCCGACGGGATCCGCTCGTAGCCCATCCCGTAGCTGAACCCCTCCTCGGTCGGGAGGAAGTCGCGCATCTGCGCGAACGACGCCGGATCGAGGATCCGCCCCTCCCGCAGGGCCCGGTGGAAGACCGCGAGGTCGGAGACCGTGCTGATGATGTCGCCCGAGCCGCGGTCCCAGTTCACGTACATGTCCGTGAAGTCCTCCCAGGGACCACCCGCCTCGGTCTGCATGATGGCGTGCATCGCCGGGTCGGGGACCGTGCGCATCGGCGGGTCGGTGGGGAGGTAGGTCTCGGTCATGCCGAGCCGATCGAGGATCGTCGCTCGCAGGTACTCCTCGTAGGTCGTGCCCGACGCCTCGTCGATGATCCGCGTGAGGAGGGCGTAACCCGGGTTGGAGTACTCGAACCCGCCGCCGGGCGCGTAGTCCGCGGGACCCTGGTCGATCCCCGCGAAGATCGCGACGTCGGTGGAGAGGGGCGTGTCGGGCTGCGCCATCTGGGCCGGGATCATCACGCCCATCTCGTCGTAGTCGCGGATCGTGCTCCGGTGCGTGAGCAGGTCGCGGATCGTGATCCGGTGGGTGTCGAACGCCTTCATCCGCTCGAGGTACGCCGCAGGGAGCCGCCGGTCGATCGGGTCGTCGAGGGACAGCCTCCCCTCCTCGGCGAGGCGGAGGATCGCGACGGCGGTGAAGATCTTCGACACGCTCGCCACGCGGACGTGCATCGCCGGGTCGGCGTCGGCCGGCGGGCTGACCTGCGCCTTCCCCGCGGCGCCGGTCCACGACCAGCCGGGAACGTCCACGCGCGCGACGACGCCCGGGACGTCCGCCCCGACGGCCGCATCGAGGATCGCCT
The DNA here is from genome assembly GCA_037147135.1 of Chloroflexota bacterium. Classification (GTDB taxonomy): domain Bacteria; phylum Chloroflexota; class Limnocylindria; order Limnocylindrales; family CSP1-4; genus CAIYQJ01. Next base: position 50 of record JBAWVU010000429.1, on the reverse strand, counting down.
GCAGCTCGGCTCGCACCGCAGCGGACGGGGTCGAGGCCGGCGCCGGCGAG
>JBAWVU010000428.1:0-2397 GCA_037147135.1 Chloroflexota bacterium | reverse complement strand
CCCGATCGCATCCCCCATGCGCTCCATCCTCGCAGCGATCGCCGGGCGCGAGGTCGCGATCGTCGGCGACCCGCCGCTCCTCGTCTACGACCCGGCCGGCGTCGAGCCGCCCGAGATCCCCCCGGATCTCGTCCGCATCCGGAGCGGTCCCGCCGCGGGCCGCGAGGGTCGGTGGGTGGGATCGGCTGGCTTCCGGCGCTTCCGCGGCGGCGTCCACCTGCGCGCCGGGCTCATCCGCCTCGAAGACGATGACGAGGAGGTCGCGGTCCCGCTCGCCGACCTCGAACGCTTCGGGTAGCGGGTGGGACCCGCCGCACCGGGACCCACCGGACCGGGACCCGCCCCGGGACCTCACCTCCCGCGGGGCCTGCTGTCCCGCTGCCCGGGCGCCCGTCGCGGGTCCCGGTCGGGTACGCTCGGGCCATGCCGACCCCCCTCGCCGAGCGAGTCGTGGACACCGCCGACGCCGCGGAGACGCGCGCACTCGCTGCACGCCTCGCGGCCGTCGCGTGCCCGGGCGACCTCGTCGCCCTCCTCGGCGACCTGGGCGCGGGGAAGACGGAGTTCGCGAAGGGGTTCGGCGCGGGACTCGGCGTCACGGAGATGATCTCGTCCCCGAGCTTCGTGCTCATGGCGGAGCACCAGGGTCGGGTCCCGCTCTTCCACCTCGACCTCTACCGCCTCGACGGACCGGACGTCGTGCTCGCGGACGGCCTGCTCGACGAGCGCGAGGCGGACGGTGTGACTCTCGTCGAGTGGGCGGACCGACTCGGACGGGCGCTCCCCGCCGCGAGGCTCGACGTTCGCATCGAGGTCCTGCCGGACGAGCGGCGACGGATCTCCGTGCGGGCGACGGACGCCCGGTTCAGTCGCTACCCCGAGGCTCTCGGGTGAGGCGCGCCGCGGACGCCCGGTCCAGTCGCCATCCCGAGGCGCTCGGGTGAGGCGCGAGGCGGGTCCGATCCTCGCCATCGACACGGCCACCGCCGAGGCCATCGTCGCCCTCGGGGCACGCGACGGCACGCTCCTCGACGCCGACGCGTGGCTGGCCGGGCATCGCCACGGCGAGGAGCTGCTCGGGCGCGTCGACGCCATCCTCTCGCTCCACGACGTGTCCGTCCATGCCCTCGGGGCGATCGCCGTGGGGACGGGCCCCGGTGCGTTCACCGGCCTGCGGGTCGGGATCGCCACGGCGAAGGGCCTCGCGGTGGGGCTCGGGATCCCGATCGTGGGCGTCTCGACCGCAGCGGCGCTCGCGGCGGCAGTCCCCGGGGCCGGGGAGCGTCCGGTCGCGATCCTGCTCCCCGCCGGGCCCTCGGACCGGACGATCGTGCACGGGGGGCGCGCGGAGCGGCTCCTCGGCGCCGACGTGCCCGATCTCCCGGCCGAGGCGGTCGTCGCCGCGATCGACCTGCCCGGCCGAGCGACCGACGACCAGCTCGCGCTCGGTGAGGCCGCCCGCCGAGGCTTCGCGGCGGCACTCGTCCGCCTCGCGTGCGCCCGTCTCGCGGAGACGGGGGGCGACGACCCGGCACGGCTCGTCCCGGACTACGTCACGCTGCCGCGCGGCCTCTCGTCGTCGACCGGGGAGGTCGCGTGGTCGCGCACCCGGGCCTGAGGATCCTCCTCCTCCCGATGCATGTCGACGACCTCCCGGCCGTCCACGCCATCGAGCGGCAGAGCTTCTCCACGCCCTGGCCGCCGCACGCGTACCGCGCCGAGCTGGAGTCGAACCAGCTCGCGCACTACATCTGCGCGTGGGTCGGCGGCCGGATCGTGGGGTACGCGGGCATGTGGCTCATCGTCGACGAGGCCCACGTGACGACGTTCGCGGTCGACCCCGCGTGGCGGCGTCGGGGGATCGGCGACCGGCTGCTCATCGCGCTCCTCGACGTGGCGGTTGACCGTGCCGCCCGCGACGCGACGCTCGAGGTCCGGGTCTCCAACGTGGCTGCCCGGCGCCTGTACGAGAAGTTCGGGTTCCGGCCCGTCGGGATCCGGCCCCGCTACTACAGCGACGACGGCGAGGATGCGCTCATCATGACCACGCTCGCCTTCGACGACCCGGCGATGCGCCGACGGCTCGAGAGGCTGCGGGCGGAGATCGCCGCCTCGCCCGAGCCCGAGCCGCCCGACGATGGCGCGTCCATCGAGGCGCACGGATGAGCTCCGTGGGTCGACCTCCCCGGTCGGGCGGCGCCGTCGTCCTCGCCGTCGAGTCGAGCTGCGACGAGACGGGGGTCGCGCTCGTCGAGGGCGGCCGACGCATCCTCTCGTCGGTCGTGGCGAGCCAGGTCGCGCTCCACGCGCCGGCCGGGGGGATCGTGCCGGAGGTCGCGGCGCGCGCCCACCTGCGATGGATCGTCCCGACGCTCGACGAGGCGTGGGAGGAGTCAG
>JBAWVU010000427.1:0-2398 GCA_037147135.1 Chloroflexota bacterium | reverse complement strand
CGTGGAGGGACAGTGATGACCGACGAGACCGGATCCGTCGGCGCGACCGTCGCGCTCGACCTGACGGCGTCCGAGACCGAGACCGTCGTCGAGGCCCTGAAGCTCCTGCTCGCGGGGCTCGAGCGCGATGACGCCGACCAGATCGCCGAGATCGAGCGTCTCCTCGCGCGGCTCCCGGAAGACGCCTGAACCGCGAGGCGCGAACGAAGGCACGACATGCCGGCGTCTGACGACCCAGAGGAGGAAGCCCGGGACGCCTTCGACGCGCTCGTCGGAAGGGCCGTGGAGGCGATCCCGGAACCGTACGCGTCCGCGCTCCGGTCCGTCGCGATCGTCGTGGAGGACGCGCCGCTCCCTGGCCAGGTCCCGCCCGGGCAGATGCTCTTCGGGCTGTACCAGGGCGTGCCCCGGACGACGTGGGCCGCCGACTGGGTCCCCGTCCCCGCGAAGATCACGATCTACCGGCGCCCGCACGAGATCCGCTACCCGGACCCGGTCGCCCGGCAGCAGGGGGTGGAGGACACGGTGCGCCACGAGATCGCCCATCACCTCGGTGTCGACGAGGCGGGGATCCGGTCGATCGAGGCGGAGCGCCGCGCACACCGGGGATGATGCCGGGGCAGCAGCGCCGCTGACGGCTGCGCACCGCCCGCCGGAGGTGCGCTTCGCGCGCGCCTGTGGAACCATGGCCGGGTGAGCGAGCGACAGGTCCACGACCTTCTGGCTGCGGCCACCGGCGAGGCGCCACCCGGGATCGCGGTCGTCGCCGCCGACGGCGGGAACTCCAAGACGGACGTCGCGCTCATCCGGGCGGACGGAGCGGTCATCGGCGTGGCTCGTGGCGCATCGACGTCGCACCAGGCGGTCGGGGCGCGGGCTGCGGCGCGGACCCTCGTCGCGCTCGTGGAGTCGGCCGCCGTCGAGGGCGGATGGGGCGGGGCCACCCACGCGGCCGTGCTCGTCCACTGCGTCGCGGGGGCGGACCTCCCGTCCGACGATCGGCTCATCGAGCGCGTCCTCCGGCCGCTCGGGCTCGCCGATCGGACGATCGTCCGCAACGACGCGTTCGCCGGGCTCCGTGCGGGTGCCGAGTCGGGGTGGGGGGTGTCGGTCGTGTGCGGCGCCGGACTCAACTGCGTCGGGCTTGGCCCGACAGGGCGCACCGTCCGCTATCCCGCGCTTGGCGAGATCTCGGGCGATTGGGGGGGCGGCCTGGGCGTGGGCACGGCAGCTCTCGCTGCAGCGGTGCGCGGCCGTGATAGGCGCGGCCCGCGGACGACGCTCGAGACCCTGGTGCCCGACTGGTTCGGGCTCTCTCGCCCGCTCGTGGTCGTCGGGGCGATCCACCGCGGGCGGATCAGCGAGGCGCGGCTCGGCGAGCTCTCGCCGGTCGTTTTCGAGGCAGCCGGCGCGGGCGACGCGGTGGCCCGCGCCATCGTCGACCGCGTCGCCGACGAGGTCGTCCTCATCGCGGTCTCGGCCATCCGCCGCCTCGGCCTCGCGCGGCAGCCGGTCGAGGTCATCCTCGCCGGCGGCCTCTTCCGGACGGCCGATGCACGGTTCCACGACCGGATCGGCCGAGGGATCCACGCGGCCGCGCCACGGGCGATCGTCCGGCGCCTCGCTGCGCCGCCGGTACTGGGAGCGGCGCTGATCGGGCTCGACACGGTCGATGCGACGTCCGCGGCGAAGGAGCGCACCAGGGCCGGGCTCACCGTCGAGCGGCTCGAGCGCGCGGCCGCCGCCCGACGGCCGACGGGTGCCGGCTCCGCGGACCAGCCGACGGAGGGGCGGTGACGCGACCGCGGCTCGCGATCGTCGGCGCGGGGTCTGCGTACATGCCGGGGATCGCCGCCGCGATCGCGGCGCACCATGCCGCGTTCGCGGGCACGACCGTGGCGCTCCATGACATCGACCCGGACGCGCTGGACCTCCAGGCGCGGCTGACGAGCGGGATCGTGCGCGCCCGCGGCGGCCCCGGGGTGACGATCGAGGCGACGACCTCGCTCCCAACAGCGCTCGACGGGGCGGACCTCGTCCTCGCGACGTTCCGGCCGTGCGGCTACGCCGGCCGGGTCAACGACGAGGCGATCCCGCTCCGCTTCGGCCTGCCGGGCTCGGAGACGGTCGGCCCCGGCGGCTTCGCGATGGGGCTGCGATCCGTCCCGGCGATACTCGAGGTCGCGGCCGAGATGCGCCGGAGCTCGGCGAGCGGCGCGCTCATCCTCGACTACACGAACCCGGTCCAGATCGTCACCGGGGCCGTGGCCCGGGCCGGCGGCGTCGGGATCCTCGGCCTCTGCGACCAGCATCGGGGCGAGGCCGGGTTCCTGGGCCGGCTCCTCGGCGTCGACGCGTCGCGGCTCGAGCTCGACATCGCCGGCGTCAACCACTGCAC
>JBAWVU010000426.1:0-2398 GCA_037147135.1 Chloroflexota bacterium | reverse complement strand
GGGCGAGCACCGGTGTGCCCGAGCTCGGGGCCGCGCTCGGCGAGGGCCGATCGTGGGCCGGCACCGTTGCGAATCGTCGCACCGACGGGACGATCCTCGAGAGCGAGGTCGTCGTCTCCTACGTCCGTGATGAGTCAGGCGTGCCGATCGGGTGCGTCGGTGTCGGGCGCGACGTGACCGAACGACGCGTGCTCGAGGCGCAGCTGCGCCAGGCGCAGAAGATGGAGGCGGTGGGTCAGTTCGCCGGCGGCATGGCGCATGACTTCAACAACCTGCTCACCGCGATCCGCGGGTACGCCGCCCTGGTCCTCGACCGCCTGCCGGCCGATGACGAACGGATCCGCCCGGACGTCGACCAGGTCGTGCTCGCCGCCGATCGGGCGACCGTGCTCACCCGGCAGATGCTCGCCTTCTCGCGGCGCCAGGCGCTCCATCCGCGCGTGGTCGACCCCGCGGAGGTCGTCATGGGCATCATGCCGATGCTGCGCCCGATCCTGGGCGAGCAGGTCGAGATCGTCGTCCTCGGGAAGCCGGGGCTCGGGAGCGTGCGCGTGGACCCGGGCGGGCTCGAGCAGGTCATCGTCAACCTCGTGATGAACGCGGGTGACGCGATACCGACCGGCGGCGTCGTCACGATCGAGACCGCGTTGATCGAGCTCGATGACGGCTTCATCCTCCGTCACCCCGAGGTCGAGGCCGGCCCGTACCTCCGCATCTCGGTCTCCGAGACCGGCGTCGGCATGGACGTCGCGACCGCTGCCCGTGCGTTCGAACCGTTCTTCACGACGAAGGAACCGGGCAAAGGGACGGGGATGGGCCTCGCCATGGTCTACGGCTTCGTCAAGCAGTCGGGCGGGTACGTGTACATCGAGAGCACGCTCGGCCGTGGCACCAGCGTCCGCATCTACTTCCCTCGCGTCGCGGCCGAGCCGTGGGTCACGGCAGGCTTCTCGCCGGCGAGCCCGGTGGCATCCGGAAGTGAGACGATCCTGCTCGCGGAGGATGAAGCGGCCGTTCGCTCCCTTGCCCGACGGATGCTCGAGTCGTGTGGCTACCGCGTGCTCGAGGCGGGGTGCGGTGCGGAGGCCCTCGCGCTCGCGGCGGGTGACCCGGCGCCGATCGACCTGCTGGTGACCGATGTCGTCATGCCGGGGATGGGCGGCCGCGAGCTCGCCGAACTCCTCACCGTCGACAGGCCGGGCGTGCACGTCCTCTACATGTCCGGATACACCGAGCGCGTGCTCGGCGGTTCGGGTCTCCCGAAGGGCGAGGTCGCCTTCCTCGCGAAGCCGTTCAGCGGCGAGGCCCTCGGCGCGGCGGTCCGCGCAGCGCTTGAGCGGCCGGCCTGACGGATCGGCGCCGGTCGCGTGGCGGACGACGCCGATGCGCGCGGCTCCACGATGCGCACGACCTCGCCCCATGGGGCGGTGGCAACTACCAGGGGAGGGAACCGACCGATGAGCATCACCTTCAAGCACGTGCCGGACCCGCGCATCGAGGAGCGGAAGGCGGCCGGACCGCCCAAGACCACCGACGAGCACGTCGGCATGAACGGGCGCGTCGCCCTGCTCGTCACCACGACGGTCGGGACGATGTGGTGCGCCTACATCTTCGCGGCCCTCGCGTTCATCGCCCTGCCGTCCGCCCTCGGCGGCGGGATCCTCCCGATCATCCAGTGGATCAGCCAGACGTTCATCCAGCTCGTGATGCTCTCGGTGATCATGGTCGGGCAGAACATCCTGGGCCGCGCCTCCGACAAGCGCGCAGACATGACCTTCCGGGACGCCGAGGCGATATTCGCCGAAGCCCAGCAGATCCAGGCCCACCTCAAGGAGCAGGACGAGGCGTTGAACGCCATGCTCGACAAGATCCTGCGGCTGGAGGCGAACCTCGCCACTGGGTGACGGACGTCGGCCGACCCGTCGATCGGGATGGCGGGGCGGCACGACCGCGCCTTCAGGTCCCTTTCAGGTCGCGCGGCGACCATCCCCTGCAGAGGCGAGCGGATCCGCCGCTCGCACGCCAGGGACCCCTCGATGGCCACCCTCACCCGGATCGCCAGCACCGTATCGCGCCCGCGGACGCTCCCGCTCCCGCGGGTCTGGCCGGTCCGCGCCGTCGACGTGTACGCGCTCGTCGTGGGCAACGCGGCGCTCATCGTCGCGATGTGGGTCCGCCACGGCGGGCTCGCCGAGCTCGGGTCCGCGGCCGGTCTCCTCACCGCCGTCGGCCAGCTCACCGCGCTGCTCGGGACGTACGCGGTGCTCCTCCAGCTCATCCTCATGTCCCGGGCGCCGTGGCTCGACCAGCTCTTCGGGATGGACCGCCTCGCGTGGGCACACAAGTGGCTCGGGTTCGCGACCGTCTGGCTCCTCGTGGGGCACGCGGTGACCACGAC
>JBAWVU010000425.1:0-2401 GCA_037147135.1 Chloroflexota bacterium | reverse complement strand
CCGCACCCGAGGCGTATCTCGCGCTCCTCGACGACCTCTCCGGGGATCAGCGACTCGCGCGGCGCGCGAGCGAGCCGCCGCGGGCGCACGCGCGTCGCATCGTGGCGTCCGGCATCCTCGGTGGGGAGTCGGGCGCCCCGAGGGCAGCCGCCCCGTCGGGCCTGACCGCCCCGTCGGGCCTGCCCGACCGCGATCTCGGCCTTCTCGTCGCCGACTGGGAGCTGACGAGGTACGGGGCGCGGACGCTCACCCCGGCCGAGGATCGGCGAGGGGTGGGACGATGGCGGCGCCTCCGGGCGGCTGCGCGCGCGGCGGCCGCCCGAGGTCGCCCGGAGGCGAGGTAGCCCGGGGCCTCCCGCTGCCGTTCGCAGACCTCGATCCGACCCCGCCACCCCGCCCCCCGACGGGGCCCCGACCGACTGCTCGGAGCCCCGTGCTCGTCCCGCGCGCCCGCGGTAGACGGGGGCCCGGCATGCACGCGTGCGTTGACGGGGTGGTATTGACGTGTAGAATGCAGGGAAGTGGCACGAAGTGGTGTCAAGTGGGGAACCGTCCACCACGCCGGCGCTCGCCGGTGGGGCGCAGCGGTGAGAGGCAGGGACCCGACGCGTGTTCACCGGTGAGTACCGGCACTCGGTGGATGACAAGGGGCGGCTCGCCGTCCCGGCGCGCTTCCGCGCCCAGCTCGAGGGCGGAGCGTTCGTCAGCCGCTGGATCGATTCCTGCCTCGCGATCTTCCCCAGGGGCGATTGGGACGTGCTCGTCACGAAAGTGGCTGCGCTCCCGATCGCCGACGCTGGAGCCCGCCTCTTCTCGCGGTTCGTCTTCGCCGGCGCGTTCGAGTTCGACCTCGACCGCCAGGGTCGGCTGGTCATCCCGGCCGGCCTCCGCGCGTGGGCGGCCCTCGAGGGTGAGGCGGTCGTCGTCGGGGCGCGCGATCACGCCGAGATCTGGGCGCCGTCGCGGTGGGATGTCTACCGCGCCGAGATGGAGTCGCCCGAGGCGCTCGCCGCGCACCTGACGGGGCTGGGCATCTAGCGCACGAGATGGGCTTCCAGGATCCGATCGGATCCGCACGTGAGGGTGGGCGAGTGATGGAGGATGGGCACACGCCGGTGCTGGCGGAGGAGGTCATGATGATCCTCTCCCCGCGCCCCGGCGGCCTCCAGATCGACGGCACGCTCGGCGGCGGAGGGCACACCGAGCGGATCCTGGAAGCATCCAGCCCGGACGGCCGGGTCCTCGGACTCGACGCCGATCCCGCTGCGATCACCCGGGTCCGCGCCCGCCTCTCCAGGTTCGGCGACCGCCTCGTCCTCCGCCAGGCGAACTTCCGCGAGCTCGCGGACCTCGCGCCGCCAGCCGGCTTCGGGGCGGTCGACGGCCTCCTCCTCGACCTGGGCCTCTCGAGCCTCCAGCTCGCCGATGCGGACCGCGGGTTCGGGTTCCGGACGGCCGGGCCGCTCGACATGCGATTCGACCCGACGCGCGGTATCCCGGCCTCCGAGCTGCTCGCGACCCTCGAGGCGGCGGAGCTCGTGGCGCTCTTCCGGCGCTACGGCGAGGAGCCCCACGCGACGCGCATCGCCCGGGCGATCGTCCGCGAGCGTGCGACCTCCCCGATCATGACCGCCGACCGGCTCGCGGCCATCGTGGCGTCGGCCGTCCCGGCGAGTCGCGGCCCCCGTCGCATCCATCCTGCCACCCGCGTCTTCCAGGCGCTCCGGATCGCGGTGAACGACGAGCTCGGGGCGCTCGAGGCCGCGCTGTCGGCCGCGATGGACCTTCTCCGGCCGGGCGGCCGGCTGGTCGTCCTCTCGTACCACTCGCTCGAGGACCGGATCGTCAAGCGCTTCGTCGCGGCGGAGCGGAAGGGCTGTGTCTGTCCGCCCGAGGTGCCGATCTGCGTCTGCGGACGCGTGCCGCGACTCCGCGTCGTCGGCCCGCAACCCGTCGTGCCCACCGAACGGGAGGTGTCCGCGAACCCGCGCGCGAGGAGCGCCCGCTTGCGGGCGGCCGAGCGACTCGCCGCCTGACCAGGCAAGCCCATGCCGTCGGGTCCACCGGCGGCGCCAGGAACACGATCGATCGACGGGAGGATGGACGATGAGCCGCCACCAGACGCGTCGCCGCCGTCTCTACGGCCGGCGCCTCCACGACCTCCGCGAGCGTCGCGAGCGCGTGACGACCACCGACGCGAACGGCCTGGTCTGCCACGTCGGCTTCGACTCCGACCTGCTCGCCGAGCCGGACCTGCGGCGCATGACGATCCCGATCGTCGCCGACGACCGGACCGGGGATGGGCTCGTCGGCCTTCCGCTCGGCTTCGTGGCACTCGACTGATGGCTGTCTACGCCGGCGCGCGGCGTCGCTCGGCGCTCATGCACGGGCGGCCCACGCG
>JBAWVU010000424.1:0-2402 GCA_037147135.1 Chloroflexota bacterium | reverse complement strand
TCTTCGGGGGTGGCCTGCTCGACGAGGGGGCCATCCTGCTCACGAAGCCGTTCGCCCGCGAGGACCTCGCATCGCGGGTGCAGGCGGCGCTCGAGAGGCGAATGGCGGCCGGGTAACGCGATCGGAGGGCCGGGACTCGCCGGCGGGCGGCCGCAGCGTGCGGCCGACCGGGGCGCCGTGTCCGGCGGCTACCGGATCCCGAGGTAGGCCTCGCGCACCTCGGGCATCTCGCGGACCCGGCGCGCCTCGCCCTCGATCTCGACCCGGCCGTGGCGCATGACGTATGCGTCGTCCGCGATCGCGAGGCTCAGCTGGACGTTCTGCTCCACGAGGCAGATCGTGAGCCCGTCGCGCTTGAGCCGGCGGATGACCTCGAAGAGCTGGAGCACGACCCGCGGCGAGAGGCCGAGTGACGGCTCGTCGAGGAGGAGGATCGCGGGGTTCGCCATGAGGCCTCGGGCGATCGCCACCATCTGCTGCTCGCCCCCGGACAGGGTCCCGGCAGCCTGGCCCCGGCGCTCCGCGATCCGCGGGAACAGCTCGAAGACCTCGGCGAGCGTCCGCTTCGACTCCGCCCGGCCGCGCGGCCCGGTCGCCCCCATCTCGAGGTTCTCCATGACGGTCATGGTCGTGAAGAGATGGCGACCCTCGGGCACGAGGACGAGGCCGAGTCGCGCCCGCTCGTGCGGGCTCATGCGCGTCACCGGCCGATCATCGAAGGTGACTTCCCCCTCCATCACGGGGACGAGTCCCATGATCGCCCGGAGCAGGGTCGTCTTCCCGCTTCCGTTCGACCCGACGATCGCGGTGAGCCGGCCCTCCCGCAGTACGACGCTCGCGCCGTGGAGGACCCGGAGCTCGCCGTAGCCGGCCTGGATGTCGCGGGCGACGAGCGTGCTCATCCGCCCTCCGCGAGGAAGCGTTCCGCCGCGCCCGGGTCGCCGAGGTAGGCCTCGATGACGACCGGATCCGCCTGCACCTGCGCAGGCGTGCCGCGGGCGACGACGCGTCCGTGGTCCATGACGACGACGTGGTCCGAGAGGCCCATGACCGCCTGCATGAGGTGCTCGATCATCACGACCGTGACGCCGGCATCGCGGACGTCGCGGAAGACGTCGAGCATCTCGTCGACCTCCTGCGGGTTGAGGCCGGCGAGCACCTCGTCCGCGAGGAGGAGCCGCGGCCGTGCGGCGAGCGCGCGCGCGCGCTCGCCGCACGGCCGCGGCTCCTCCTCGCGGACGAGGTGCTCGCCGGCCTCAACCCGCAGGAGGTCGACGAGATGCTCGACGTCTTCCGCGACGTCCGCGATGCCGGCGTCACGGTCGTGATGATCGAGCACCTCATGCAGGCGGTCATGGGCCTCTCGGACCACGTCGTCGTCATGGACCACGGACGCGTCGTCGCCCGCGGCACGCCTGCGCAGGTGCAGGCGGATCCGGTCGTCATCGAGGCCTACCTCGGCGACCCGGGCGCGGCGGAACGCTTCCTCGCGGAGGGCGGATGAGCACGCTCGTCGCCCGCGACATCCAGGCCGGCTACGGCGAGCTCCGGGTCCTCCACGGCGCGAGCGTCGTACTGCGGGAGGGCCGGCTCACCGCGATCGTCGGGTCGAACGGAAGCGGGAAGACGACCCTGCTCCGGGCGATCATGGGACTCGTCCCCGTGATGGAGGGGGAAGTCACCTTCGATGATCGGCCGGTGACGCGCATGAGCCCGCACGAGCGGGCGCGACTCGGCCTCGTCCTCGTGCCCGAGGGTCGCCATCTCTTCACGACCATGACCGTCATGGAGAACCTCGAGATGGGGGCGACCGGGCCGCGCGGCCGGGCGGAGTCGAAGCGGACGCTCGCCGAGGTCTTCGAGCTGTTCCCGCGGATCGCGGAGCGCCGGGGCCAGGCTGCCGGGACCCTGTCCGGGGGCGAGCAGCAGATGGTGGCGATCGCCCGAGGCCTCATGGCGAACCCCGCGATCCTCCTCCTCGACGAGCCGTCACTCGGCCTCTCGCCGCGGGTCGTGCTCCAGCTCTTCGAGGTCATCCGCCGGCTCAAGCGCGACGGGCTCACGATCTGCCTCGTGGAGCAGAACGTCCAGCTGAGCCTCGCGATCGCGGACGACGCATACGTCATGCGCCACGGCCGGGTCGAGATCGAGGGCGAGGCGCGCCGGGTCCGCGAGATGCCCGAGGTGCGCGAGGCCTACCTCGGGATCCGGTAGCCGCCGGACACGGCGCCCCGGTCGGCCGCACGCTGCGGCCGCCCGCCGGCGAGTCCCGGCCCTCCGATCGCGTTACCCGGCCGCCATTCGCCTCTCGAGCGCCGCCTGCACCCGCGATGCGAGGTCCTCGCGGGCGAACGGCTTCGTGAGCAGGATGGCCCCCTCGTCGAGCAGGCCACCCCCGAAGA
>JBAWVU010000423.1:0-2408 GCA_037147135.1 Chloroflexota bacterium | reverse complement strand
GGAACCCTGGTCGGTCGCTCATTGCTCGGCGCTCTGTGGCGCTATTCCCTGTGGCCGATCCGGGTCACCCGGGCCACCGGGGGCGAGTCATCTCATCGTGGTCGTCACGCGACAAGCGAGCGGGCTCGTCACCCCGGCAGGACCCGAGGGTCACGAAGATCGTGACAGCGGGGAGGGTGCCCCAATGAGCGAGACCTACACCGTCACGTACGAGATCACCGCGGCGGCCATGGCGGATGCCGCACGGCTGCTCCAGGCCGCGTTCGCGGCCCGCTATCGCGTGGCGATGGTCGTGGTCGCGGTGACAGGGGTCGTCGTCGCGGTCGCCGTCAGTCCGCTTGTCGGTGTTCCGATCACGGTCGTCGGTATCGTGCTGCTGCTGACGTGGGAGCAGATCACCGATCGGTGGCTCTACCGGAGGGCCGCCCGGGGCATCATCGGGAGCACGTGCGTGTGCGTCGCAGACGACGAAGGCCTGCACGTCCAGGACCCGCTCGGGTCGTCCGTCATCGCGTGGCCGGCGCTGACCCAGGTCCGCTCGAATGACAAGACCGTCGTGTTCGTCCGCGACCGGGTCCTCACGGCCTATGTCCCGACCGCCGCGTTCACCTCGCTCGCGGAGCGCGACTCCTTCCTCACATTCGCGCGGGCACGCGTCGGCACGGTCGCGTGAGCCACGGCCACGGCAGGCCGTGAGAGCGGGAGCGCATCTCCGCGGCGAGCGGAGAGGGCCGACCCTGTAAGAACGGCGCCATCGCTGCGTCACCCCATCGAGCGACCCGACGAGTCGGTCGCCGATGGAGGCCATGACGATGACGCGCACCATCTCACGGATCACCGCCAACGCGCGGCTGCTGCTCGCGATGCTGCTCGCGGCCGTCGTCGTCGGGGTGCCCGCTGCTGCCGGGCCGGCCGAGGGCCATGCCAAGGTTCCGGCGATCGCCGGGCACACGATGCTTGCGGACTACCCCGCCATCGGCCTGGACCCCGCCGACCTGCGCGGCATCTACGGCGTCGACCGGATCGACGCGGACGGGACCGGGGTCACGGTCGCGGTCGTCGGGGCATTCGACGCGCCCCGGATCGAGAAGGACCTCGCGACCTACAGCAAGGCGTTCGACCTGCCGGCGTGCACGAAGGCGAACGGGTGCCTCCGCGTCGTCTACGCGGATGGGCACCGCCCGCGCGCGAGAGGCGGTGACTGGGCGAGGGAGGCCGCCCTCGACGTCGAGATGGTCCACGCGATCGCGCCCGGTGCGAAGATCGTCCTGGTCGAAGCGCCTGACGACTACAACCTCGACCTCGCGGTGCGCAAGACGGTGAGCCTGAAGCCCCACGTCGTCACGATGAGCTGGGGTGGGCCCGAGGACGGCGACACGCGATACTTCGAATCACTCTTCGCGCGGCGAGACATCGCGTTCTTCGCCGCGACCGGGGACGCGGGTCACGAGGTGAACTGGCCCGCGGTGGCAACGCGCGTCGTCGCGGTCGGCGGGACGAGCCTCGCGGACGACGCGACGTGGGAGACCCGCCACGACACGGAGACCGCCTGGGACGGCTCCGGCGGCGGCACGTCCGCCTATCTCAAGGAGCCGGTCTGGCAGAAGGCCCGCCCGGGCACCCGCCGGTCGGTCCCCGACGTCGCGGCGGTCGGCGGCACGGCGATCTCCGCCTTCCTCGACGGCCAGTGGCTCTCCGTGGATGGGACGAGCGCGAGCAGCCCCATCTGGGCCGGGATCGCCGCGGTCGCGGCGCAGATGCGCGGCGGCCGTCTCGTCGACGTCCCGAAGATGCTCGAGGCTCTCCCCGCCGACGCGTTCTTCGACATCACCGAGGGCACGAACGGCGACTGCGGGAAGGCGTGCACGGCGCGGGCCGGCTACGACCTCGTGACCGGCCGCGGCAGCCCGCACGCGCAGCGCGTGATCCAGGGGATCGTCGCCCACCCGGACGCTCCCGTGGACACCGACTCACCGACGGTCTCCATCGACGGCCTCCCCCGGTTCGGGCTCTTCGCGCAGCCGGTCGCCGATCGGGCCATCACGGTGACGATCGTCGACGCAAGCCCGGTCACGGTCGCGACGGTCGAGCTCCGCGATGAGGCTGGGAGCGTCGTCTGGTCGAGCGACCTCTCCGCGACCTGCGCGATGGGGTGTGCGACGATCGTCACGGTCGCGCTCGTCGGCCGGCCCGACGGCCGCTACTGGATCTCGGTCCGAGCGGTCGATGCGGGGCGCAATGTCGGCGCGAGCGACGCGCTCGCGAAGCTCTGGACTCACCCGTGACCGCCCGGGTACCCGGCGCGACCGCCACGCTCGCCCGTGCGGTGCAGACCGGCAGCGCGTCCGACGCCCGACGGAGCCCCGCCGCATCTCACCCATCCGACGTAGGGGGACGGGGTACGACGG
>JBAWVU010000422.1:0-2415 GCA_037147135.1 Chloroflexota bacterium | reverse complement strand
CATCAAGAGGGTCTCCTCGGCGCCGTCGAGCCCCGTGATCTTCAGTAGGCGGGACTTGATCTGGTCCGGGTCCAGGAGGGCGAGGATCTCCATGAGGATGGCCGCTCCGGCGTCGCCAACGCGCTTGCACTCGGCCTTGTAGGTCGCTTCGTTCGTCTCGTCCAGGAACGCGAAGTCCGGACCGTAGACGAACTCCGCCTTGATCTGCCGGTTCAACTCGTCGAGCTGGTGCATGAACGGGACGAGCGCGGCGTAGCCGTTGGCGACGAGCGCAGCGTCACGGGGGACGACACTCGATCCCTTGAACCGCCCCCCGGTGATGGGGTCCGCGTAGACGCCGACCTGGCCCTCGAAGAGCAGTCCCAGCGCGAAGGAGTTGTATGTCTGGGCGTTGAACTGCGGCCGACGGATGTCGCCGCGGTAGTTCTTCATGGACACCGAGATCAGCGGACCGCCGAAGGACCTGACGATGACGAAGTCGCCCTTGAGGCCGGCCGCACGGTACTCCGTCTCGACCGAGAGGAAGTCGAGCCGCTCGCCCGGGAACGCGGTGTCTGCCAGGCGCCCGACGAAGGCGGGCAGGTGGTGATCGTAGGAGCGCTTGTAGACCGCCCACGGGCCCGTGTCGAAGAAGCCGGGCGTGTAGCCCCGGGCCGCCGCGTAGTCGATGAACGCGGCGAGCTTCTCGTCCGCGTCCGCGGTGATCGCCATTCCTCGATCCTGCGCGAGCTTCTGCATCCGCGCAACCGCATACACCTCGAGCGCATCCTGGACATGGTGCTCGTCGACGTGCACGTGGCCCCCGCGTCTCATCGATCCGCGGCATCGTTGTTGCCTCGGACGGAGCATATCGACCGGGGGCGGGGCGGACCGGGCAATTCGGAGGGTCACCCCCTTGCGCGAGGCGGCCCCGCTCGGAGCGTGGGGGGCATGGATCGAACGCACCTCCTGTCCGCCCCGCTGGTTCCCCTGGCGTTCCTGTCCGCGGCGGGCCCGGTGTCTGCCCGGAGTCTGGCACTTCGTTCGACACCAGGACGCGGGCCCGGACGGTCGCGTCACCTTCGGGGAGCGTTCCGACGGAGAGCGTCGACGGCGGGCTCGTCCTGCTGGCGGCCTCGGCCAACGTCATCGTGTGTTGCGGTCCCCGACCATGCGACCCGCGATGCCGGACGCTGGCGGACTCCCGGTGACGGACCGGATCGGTGCGAAGGAGGCCCGCGCATGACGCCGCGGCTGAACCCCGGGGATCTCGAGGGACCACCCGCGCGCAAGCGGCGGCCTCGTCCGCGCGCCCGCGAGGAGGCGCGGCGACGCCGCGGTTGGAAGTGCCGCCGCCCTCGCCGCGAGACGTCCTCATGGAGCTGGCATCGCGATGAGCCTCGCCCAGCTAGCCGTCAACGCCATCACCGGGGTGATCGCCTGGGCGATCGAGCGGTCGCCGGTCAACCAGACGGCACTCGACGAGCTCGCGCGACGGGAGGAGGTCCTGCAGCGGCGCGGAAGGCAGCGTCGACACCGGCCGAGCGACATCCCCCGACAGGCCGCCTGGGAGCCCCTGTGGAGTCGAGGACCCCCGTTTGCGCCTGATCGGGCGCATGGGCCGCTGGAAGACCTCTCGATCGGCGTTCGTGCGTGGATCACTGCGAGCTGAAGTCGACGACCGCGGCGACGATCACGGCCATGAGGACCGCGAGGGCAAGGTGGCGGACCGGGCCCTGCGGACGGATCGCGCCGGAGCGACCCCTTGACGCCTGGGGCTTGCTCGCCGATAGAGTGGCATGGCACAGTCGCTCGCACCGCTCACACTCCGCGAGGTCGCCGCCGTTCTTGCGGCGGCCGGCCAAGGACGGCGCCCATCCCTCGACCGGTGGCTCGTCGCTCTCGTCCTCGACACCGGCGCACGGCGTGGCGAGATCTCCACCGTGACGCCCTGCCCAGAGGACCCGGCCCGGGTCGTCAGCGTGGGGGCGGGCCCGAGTGAGCGCCTCGTCCGGCTCGGTGCAGAGGCATCGGACGCGCTGGCTAGCCTGTCCGGGCCGGGGCGGTGCGCGGCGACTGACCGGGCCCTCTCGATGTACGGGGGGACGGTCCCGACCGACGGCGGTCTGCACGAGCGGATCCTCCAGGTCGGCCTCCGAGCAGGCGTCGGTGGATCGCTCACGGTCCGGCGGCTACGACGGACCTGGCTCGCCACCGTGCTCCATCAAGACCGCTACGACGACGGCATCGTCGCGACGCTCGCGGACCACCATCCGGAGGGGATCGTCCGCGCCTCGGTCGCCGACGCCCTCGCCGCACAGTTCGATCCGGACTGGACGTCGCCGCTCGACGCCCTCGTCGCAGCACGGCAAGTGCGACGCGCCGCGTGACCCGGCGGGGCCGCGCGGCGCATTCGTCAGTCGTTGTGCCGGGGAG
>JBAWVU010000421.1:0-2418 GCA_037147135.1 Chloroflexota bacterium | reverse complement strand
CGATGACATCGACTGGCGGGCGGGCGAGCTCGTCGTCGTCGGCAAGGGCAACCGGGCCGAGCGCCTGCCGCTGCCGGCCGATGTCGGCGAGGCGATCGTGGCGTATCTCCGCGGTGGTCGTCCCGCGAGCGCGATCGGGCGGGCGGTGTTCATCCGCGTGAAGGCTCCGCACCGGGGCCTCTCATCGACCGGGGTGAGCCAGGTCGTCGGCGACGCCGCCCGCCGGGCGGGGCTCGGGCTCGTCCACGCCCACCGGCTCCGGCACACCGCGGCGACCGAGATGCTCCGGGCCGGGGGCTCGCTCGCCGAGATCGGCCAGGTCCTCCGTCATCGCCGCGCCCAGACGACCGCGATCTACGCGAAGGTGGACGCGCATGCGCTCCGCGCCATCGCGCGACCCTGGCCGGGCGGCGCCGCATGAGCCGCCTCGATCCGGCGCTCGCCGACTACCTCAGCCTCCGCCGCTCGCTCGGCTTCAAGCTCGACCGCGCCGGCAGGCTGCTCGCCCAGTTCACCGCCTTCCTCGACGCGAGGAAGAACGCCAGGGTCACCATCGAGGCCGCCCTCGCCTGGGCGACGCTGCCCGCGGACGGTGGCGCGCGCTGGCTCGCCATGCGGCTGACCGTCGTTCGTGGCTTCGCTGCCCATCTCCACGCGCTCGATCCCGCCCATGAGCTCATCCCGGCCGAGCTGCTTCGAGATCCCGGCGGGCGGGCAACCCCCTATTTGTACAGCGACGCGGAGGTCGTCGCGCTCATGGAGGCTGCCGCGTCCCTGCGGACGCCGTTCCGGGCGGCGACGTATGCGACCCTCGTCGGCCTCCTCGCCGTCACAGGGCTGCGGGTCGGCGAGGCGATCCGGCTCGATCGGAGGGATCTCGATCCTGTCGAGGGGACGCTCACGATCCGCATGAGCAAGTTCGGCAAGTCGCGCCTGGTGCCGCTCCACCCGACGACCGTCACCGCCCTGCGGAGCTATCTCGCCCGGGACGACCGGCCCCGTCCTCGGATCCTCACGGCCGCGCTCTTCGCGTCGGGCGCCGGCACCCGCCTCCGGTACTGCGTCGTGAACCGGACGTACCTCAAGCTCGTCCGTCATGCGGGCCTGCGACCCCGGTCCGCCGGCTGCCGGCCGCGGCTCCACGACCTCCGCCACACGTTCGCCGTCCACACCGTCCTCGACGCCTATCGGGCCGACCTCGACGTCGGCCCGCGGCTGCCGATCCTCTCGACGTACCTCGGCCACGTCAGCCCCGCGGCGACGTACTGGTACCTCTCCGCCGCACCCGAGCTGCTCGCGGCCGCAGGTGATCGTCTCGAGCGCCATCTGGGAGAACGGCCGTGAGTGCGCTTGCCCCGACCCTCCAGGCCTTCTTCACCGACCGGCTCATCCGGCAGCGCCAGGCGAGCCCCCAGACGATCGCCGCCTACCGCGACACGCTGCGGCTGCTCCTGACGTTCGCCGCGCGCAGCACCGGCAGGGAGCCCTCGAAGCTCGACATCGCCGATCTCGACGCCCCGCTGATCGGCGCGTTCCTCGATCATCTCGAGGCCGAGCGAGGCAACAGCGTCCGGACCCGGAATGCGCGACTCGCGGCGATCCGCTCACTGTTCCGGTACGCCGCGCTGCGCCATCCCGAGCATGCGGAGTCGATTGGCCGGGTGCTGGCCATTCCGCCCAAGCGCTTCGCCCGCAGCCTGGTCACGTTCCTCACCGAACAGGAGGTCGACGCCCTCCTCGCCGTCGCGGACCGAACGACCTGGACCGGGCGGCGCGACCACGCCCTCCTGCTGCTCGCGGTCCAGACCGGGCTGCGGGTCTCGGAGTTGATCGGCCTCCGATGTGCCGACGTGCATCTCGGCACCGGGGCCCACGTGAGCTGTCGCGGCAAGGGGCGCAAGGACCGGATCACCCCGCTCACCCGCGTCACGGTCGCCGTCCTGCGCGTCTGGCTCGCCGAGCGGGAGGGCGGCCCGGCTGACTCACTGTTCCCGACCGGCACCGGCACCCCGCTCAGCCGGGACGCCGTCGAGCGCCGACTCGCCAAGCACGCGGCCGCGGCCGGATCCGCCTGCCCATCGCTCCGGACCAAGCGGATCAGCCCCCACGTCCTGCGGCACACCGCGGCGATGCGCCTGCTCCAGGCCGGCGTCGACACGTCGGTCATCGCCCTCTGGCTCGGCCACGAGCACGTCGACACGACCCAGATCTACCTCCATGCGGACCTCGCCCTCAAGGAGCGGGCGATCGCGAGAACGACGCCGCCCGACGCCAGACCCGGACGCTATCGGCCGTCCGACGCGCTCCTCGCCTTCCTCGACGGGCTCTAATTATGCCGACCTCACAGGGCCGGCCCGCTCACGCAGCGGCAGGTTCGGGGTCCATGTCGGCATAATCCGGAGGTCGGCGTAATGGTTC
>JBAWVU010000420.1:0-2429 GCA_037147135.1 Chloroflexota bacterium | reverse complement strand
GTAGGTCCACTGGTTCGCAACCCCGCCAGGGTCCGCGCCCGTCGTCCCGTCCGCCTTGTAGATGCGGACCGACTGGACGCCCCCGCCACCGCCGGGATTGACGTCGATCCGGATCCCTGCCGACTGGAGAACGCGCTGCACGGCGGCGATGACGTACTTGTCGACATCCGCGGCATTCGGCGATTGGCCGGTGCCGCAGCCCATGTCGCCACCGCCGTTGGCGAGCGCCGCCCCCACGCGTGCGCCCTCGCGGGTCGCGTACTCGAGCGTGAGCTTGGTGTAGAACGCGTATCCGAAGTCCAGCATCGAGAGGAGGAGCAGGAGGAACATGGGAACGATGAGCGTGAACTCCACGAGCCCCTGGCCGCGCTGCCGCCGGGTCGTACGGCGCGCTCCGCGCAGGACGTGCAGCGCGGTCACAGCGTGTACGGCTCCATCCGCATCGTGTTCGATCCGGTGATCGTCTGCCCGGCGCCGCTCCCACCGAACAGGTATGGCGTCGGCGTCACGTACGTGTACTGGTAGTCGATGGAGACGCCGATGGTGTCGAGGGGAATGGAATCTCCGTTCGAGTCGACACAGCCCACGAGCTTGGCGCAGCGGGCGTTGTACGGGAAAGTGGCCGCGCCGAGCGTGTACGGGACGCTTGCACCCGATACGCAGGCTGTCGAGCCGCCGCGCGTGTAGACCTGCTCGAACCCCGTGGGCACGCCCCTGACGTCGGCCTGGAAGATGTGGACCCTGAGGATACGCCTCTCGTCCGTCGGCGCGGACAGGTCCTCGTCGACTTTCCGGAGGACGACGCAATCCGCGTTGCCATCCGAGGTGCCCGCCTCGGCCGCGAGGAGGGAGGCGTCGCGTGTCGCGTAGTTGAGCGAGAGCTGCGCGTTGAGGAGGAAGCCAAACTCGATCATCCCGAACAACAGGAGGAGGAACCACGGGAGCACGAGCGCGAACTCGACGAGGGTCTGGCCACGGTCGCGGCGTCGGCCTCTCCCGCGCACGTCGCCGCGGCGCGTCGTGTCGGCGGCCGCGGTGGCGCGGAGCGCGCGGGACCGGTGAGCAGTTGCGGGCATGCCTTGACCTCTCATCGCGAGGGGAGGCTAGGCTCGCGACCTTGCACGCCGAATAGACCGCAGTTTGCGCGGCGCCTTGCGGTTTGCCCGGGAAACGGGGTCCGGCCGGGACGACCGGTCGTATCGCCGGGGCTGTTGGTGCCTCTCGCGAACGGCTGATGCCTTCGCTCAGGCCGGCGTGGACGCTTCTTCCGCCGGTAGCGTGAAGGTGAATCGCGCGCCGTTCCCCGGTGCGTCCTGGCACCGGATCGTGCCGCCCATCGCCCCGACGAGACCGCGCGCCACGTCGAGTCCCAGCCCGGTCCCCGACAGGTCGGCCCCGGTGGAGCCGCGCGCGAACCGCCCGAAGATCGCCTCGCGCTCTGCGGGCGGAACACCCGGGCCCCGGTCATCGACGGCGATGGCGACGGCTGCATGGGCCGCGGCGGACGGGGCGAGGTCGGTGACGTCCGCCCGCCAGACGCGGACCGTGATCGGGCCCGTCGGGGCGTAGCGGATCGCGTTGTCGAGCAGCATCCAGAGGACCTGGTCGATGGCCCCGCGGTCCCCGATCGCGACGAGGCCGTCCGGGCCTTCGTCCACGCGGAGCTCGCGGTCCGAGCCGAGTGCCTCCCATGCCCGGCGGACGGCCGGCGCGACCGCGACGGGATCCGCCTGGACCGCGAGGACGTCCGCCTCGAGGCGGGACAGGGTGAGGAGCTGCGCCACGAGGTGCGCGAGTCGCTCGCCCTGGACGCGGATCACCTCGGCGCGCTCGCTCACCTCGGGCTCGCCTCCCGAACGGTCGCGGAGGTCCTCCGCGAGCACCGTGATGTGGGTGAGGGGCGTCTGCAGGTTGTGGCTCACGCCGCGGAGGAAGTCGCTCTGGAGGCGGTTGACGCGCTCGAGCTCGGCTGCGCGCGCGGCCGCATCGGCGTAGAGCTGGGCGTCGCGGATCGCCGCCCCGAGCTGGCGGGCATAGAGCGCGAAGAGGGCGTCGTCGGCGTCGGTCCACTCCAGGTCGCGAGACCGGGTCGCCTCGAGCAGCCACCGGTCGGGCGGCACCGTGACCGGCGCCCGGATCGGCTCTGGGGCTGACGCCGCGACGGCTCCTGCGAGCGTCGGGGCGCCGTCGGCCATTCCGGAGGTGTCGGTCGCGCCGCCGGCCGCGGCGACCGGCTCGCGTCTCGCCTCGGCGACGACCTTGCCGTCAGCGTCGACGAGGCGTGCCGAGTCGACGCCGAAGACGGTCACCGCGGCGCGCACGCCGGCGTCGGCCAGGTCGTCCACTGCTCGATCGGGGGTGAGCGTCTCTATCTCGCCCACGGAGTCGCGCAGCGCCCGGTCCCGCCTGCCGAGCGTCGCGGCGAGCCG